>JAFGXB010000290.1 GCA_016936875.1 Burkholderiaceae bacterium
CACCGGCAAGGGCGAGCGCATCGCCGATGTGGGCAATCTGCCTGCGGGCACGCGGGTGCATGACGATCTGGCCGCCTTCGCCGCCTGGCTGCTGCTGCAGCCCAGAACGTCGCCCGACAAGGCATGATGCGACCGGCCATGCGCTTTCTCCGCTCCCTGCTGTATATGGCCTGGCTCATCGTCACGGTCGTGCCGTATGCCATCATCGTCGTCACCCTCTCCATTTTCATTCGCGGCACGCCGCTGTATCGCTTCACCATGGGCTGGGTGGGCCTGGCGTTCTGGGGAGCGCGCGTGATCTGCGGCATTCGCAGCCACATCACCGGCATGGAGAATCTGCCCGATGGCCCGGTGGTGCTGCTGTCCAAACACCAGTCGGCCTGGGAGACGCTGGCGCTGCCGCTCCTCATGCCGCGCCCGCTGGCCTATGTGTTCAAGCGGGAGTTGCTCTATGTGCCGTTCTTCGGCTGGGCGCTGGGCCGTCTGGACATGGTGCACATCGACCGCAGCAAGCGCACGGAAGCCTTCGGCCGCGTGGAAAAACAGGGCGGCCGCATCCTCAAGCAGGGCAACTGGATCATCATGTTCCCCGAAGGCACGCGCACCGCGCGCGGAGAGCAGGGGGTGTATAAGACCGGCGGTACGCGGCTGGCCATCGCCACCGGGGCGTGGGTGGTGCCCATCGCCGTGACCTCGGCGCGTTGCTGGCCGCGGCAGGCGTTCATCAAAAGTCCGGGTGTGGTTGATGTGTCCATCGGCAAGCCCATCTCGCCAGAGGGTCGCCAGCCGGCCGAGATGATGGCCGAAGTGGAGCAATGGATCGAGGCCGAGATGCGCCGCCTCGACCCGCAGGCCTACGCGCATGCCCAGCCCTGATCCGTCGCGCGGCGCCCCGGCGCAGGGCGCGGTGCAGCTTGGCCTGTTCGACTGGCCCGCGCCCGCGCTGACACCCGCGCCGGTTGCCGCTGCACCCGTCAAGCCGCCCGCGCCTTCCCCCAATGCGCCCGCCCCGCTGCGTCCGCGTGCGCCCGAAGCGCCGCCCGCACAGCATTTTGATGACGGCATCCACCGCTTCGACTGGACCCTGCGCCGCGCCGCCCGCCGCACCCTCGCGCTGCGGGTGGACGATCGCGGCGTGAGCCTGCTGGCGCCGCGCCTGGCCAGCGGCGCGTCCATCGCCCAGTTCCTGCAACAACACGCCGCCTGGGTGCAACGCAAGCTGCGCCAGCGCGAACAGCGCTTGCAGGCGCTGCAAGCCGCGCGCGTGGACTGGGCCGATGGCGGCCGCATCCCTTTTCTGGGCCAGCATCTCACCCTGCGTCTGCGTGGCGCCACGCAGTTGCACTGGGACGAGGGCCGTGCCGAACTCCATCTGCCGCTGCCGCCTGACAGCGATGCCCAGCAGGTGCGCGACAGCGTGGCCGCCTGGTTGCAGCGGCAGGCGCTGGGGCTGTTTACCGCGCGGGTCGCGCATTTCGCCGCACAACTCGGGGTGCGCGTGACGGCGGTCAAGCTCAGCGCCGCCACCACCCGCTGGGGCAGCGCCAAAAGCGACGGCAGCATTCGCCTGCACTGGCGACTGCTGCACTTCAGCCCGCAACTCGTGGACTATGTGGTGGCCCACGAAGTGGCGCACTTGCGCGAGATGAACCACAGCCCGCGTTTCTGGGCGCATGTCGGCAACCTCTACCCCGATTACCGTCAGGCGCGCCTGCACCTCAAGCAGGCCACCTTGCCGCCCTGGGCGTGAGCCAGTCCAACAATTTTCTTGCGGCGGTGTTACAAAACGCCTCCACCGGCCGCGATCGCGGCATCGCTTCAAACCGAATCAAAGGACTCCCATGCGATTTCTTCACACCATGCTGCGCGTTGGCGATATGCAGCGTTCCATCGACTTCTACACCCAGGTCATCGGCATGCAACTGCTGCGCACCACCGACCGGCCCGAGCAGAGCTACAGCCTGGCTTTTCTCGGCTTCGAGCCCAACCCGGCACAGGCCGAGCTGGAGCTGACCTACAACTATGGCGTGCATCAGTACGACATGGGCAGCGCCTATGGCCACATCGCATTGGGCGTGGACGACGCCGCAGCCGCCTGCGCGCGCATCCAGGCGGCGGGGGGCAAGGTCACGCGCGAAGCAGGGCCGGTGGCCGGGGGCAGCACCATCATCGCCTTCGTCCAAGATCCGGATGGCTACAAGATCGAGCTGATCCAGCACGGCACCTTGTAAAGCAACCGATCGGTCGCCCGCGACAGTGCATCCCATGCAAATGTTGCCCGGCACCTGCTAAAACACCTGTCCAGATTGCTTCCGGAGTTCAGCATGTCCGTTCATCGCACCAAATCACGCATCCCGACCCCGATGCGCCTGTGCCTTTGTGCCGCGCTCACCCTGCTCGCGCCGCTGGCGCATGCCAACGCGGCCACCCTGTCCGAGCAGGCGCAACAGGCGGGAGGCGCCATCGGATCGGCGGCCTACAAGGTGGGGCAGACTGGCAAGCACATCGGTTTGGCAGTTGGCCACGAAGGCAAGCGTGTGGGCCTGGACATCGGGCATGCGGCAAAATCGGGTGGTCTGGCGTTCTGGCATGCGGTCAAGGGCGAAAAGGAGTAGAGGTGGGCCTTTGACGCGCCCGGCCTGACGCGTCAGCCGACCTGCCCGCCGACTCATCCGCCCGCTATGCTGGCACCATGCAATCCTGGCTCTTCCTGTTCGGCGCCATCGCGGCCGAGGTGATCGGCACTACGGCGCTCAAAGCCACGCACGGCTTTACCCGGCTCGCGCCGTCACTCGTGGTCGTGGTGGCTTACGCGCTGGCCTTTTATCTGCTGTCGCGCACCATGCAGACCATCCCCATGAGTATTTCGTATGCGGTGTGGTCGGGCGTGGGCATTGTGCTCATCACCCTGATCGGCTATGTCGTGTATCACCAGTCGCTCGACCTGCCCGCGCTCATCGGGCTGGGGCTGATTCTCGCCGGCGTGATGGTGATTCACCTGTTCTCCAGATCCGTGGCGCACTGACCTTCCACCATTGATCGATTTCGTCGATCAAATACAACATAAATATCCGTTTGTGTTGTGAACGAGACGCTCCTATCTTTAGATCCTGTCCTCGCGCGCATTCGACGCGCGACAGTTTTGGAGCACTCCTCATGTCCAGTCCTCTCCCCTCGCGCCGTCTGGCGCTGCAATCCACACTTGTTGCGGGTCTTGGCCTGACCGCGCTCGGCTCGGGCCGCGCCCAGGCCGCCGCGGCGCAAGACCGCTTTCTGCCGCAAGGCGCAGCCACCCTGGCGGAGCTGGGCAAAAAGCTGGCCGCCGCCCCGCGCCGCCGCGATTTCAAAACCACTCAGATGATTCTGGAACACCGCAGCGAATGGGACAGCGAGGCGCTCGATCTGGTGCTGGCCTACGCGGGCAAACCCAAGCAGGTGTGGAACAACACCAATCTCGAAGGCCCCTGGCTCAACCTCATGCGCAATTCCATGAATGCGCAGATCTGGTCGTTCAAGCACCCGGATTTCCTGGCCGTGTCGGCCACGCACGGACCGGCGCATCTGGCGCTGTACGACGATGCACTGTGGGCCAAATACCAGTTTGCCAAGTTCACCAAGGGCAAGCAGAAGACCAACGTCTGGATCAAAACCTCGCCCGCTGCCGATGCCGACCCGAAATCGGTCGAAGATTCCAAGGGCGTGTACTCCCCGGCGGACAACAGCATCACCGTGCTGCAAGAGCGCGGCGCGGTGTTCCTGGCCTGCCACAACGCCATCTGGGAGTTCACCGGCGCGCTGCACGCCAAGGGCATCAACCCGGACAAAAAAACGCACGGCGAAATGGCCGCCGAGTTCACCAACCACCTGATCCCCGGCGTGGTGCTCACCCCCGGCATTGTCGCCACCCTGGTGGAACTCGAAGACGCTGGCTATCGCTACGCCTGATTTTCCCAACCCCCTACTGCAACTGGAGACTCCCATGCGCCGCACCCCCCGCGCTGTACGCACGCCCTTGTTGGCCGCGCTGCTGTTGGCACTGCCCGTTTTTGCCCATGCCCAACAGGCCGATTCCGGCTGGAATGGCAAAGTGCAGCCGCCGCAATACAAAGGCACCATCTTTCCGCCGTGGCAGCACGGCGCGAACAATCCCGCGCGCAACAAAGGGCTGGAATTCACCGTCCCGGAAGTGAATGATCTGCCCGACTTTCACGGCGATCTGGACCACCCCAAGCTGGTGATTTTTGTCGCCGGAAATTACTACTTCGCCATGGCGCCGCTGGTGCAGGCCTTCGAGAAAGAACATCCTGACTACAAGGGTCGTGTGTTCTACGAAACCCTGCCCCCGGGCATCCTGCTCAAGCAGATGCACCAAGGCGGAACCATCACCGTGGGCAATATGACCTGGACGGTCAAGCCCGATGTTTTCGCCGCCGGGCTGAAAAAAATTGAGGGCGCCATCCACGACGGCGTGCTCACCGGCAAGGCCATCCCTTATGTGAGCAATGACCTCACCATCATGGTGCCCAAGGGCAACCCCGCGCACATCACCGGCCTGGCCGATCTGGGCAAGCCGGGCGTCACCCTGTCCATGCCCAACCCGGCCTGGGAGGGAGTGGTCAGGCAGATCGAAGCCTCGCTGCGCAAGGCCGGGGGCGACGCGCTGGAGCAGTCGGTCTATGACACCAAGGTCAAGAACGGCGAGACCATTCTCACCCACATCCATCACCGTCAGACGCCGCTGTTCATGATGCAAGGGCTGGCGCAGGCCGGGGTGACGTGGAAGTCCGAGGCCATCTTCCAGGAGCAGGTCGGTCATCCCATCAGCAATGTGGACATTCCCCCAGACCAGAACACCACGGCGGTCTATGCCGCAGCGGTGGTCAAGGGCGCAGCGCACCCGAAGGCCGGTCTGATGTGGGCCGAGTTCCTGCGATCGCCCACCGCGCTGAAAATTTTCGAGGGCTACGGCTTCAAACCCGCCGCAGCGAAACCCGCCGCCTGATCGGTCTCCATGCTGCCGCGCGCAGCAGCACGTTTTGGCCCCTTCGTTCGCCCCCGCCGCAAGGCCGGGGCGATTTTTTCGCTCGGGCAAAGTGTGCGCTATTGCCGGTTTTTTCGCCCCGGCGCAAAAACCCGGCGATGTGGTCGGGTCAGGGCTTGATTTTGGCGGGGGGCGGTAGCACACTGAATCTGACAGTTCCATCGCAACGTGCCCGTCCGGCATGGTTCGGGGGCAACAACAGAGGAGGTCTCACCACGCCACAGCTTGCCAGCAAGGCACCCCGCCCTGCTGTTCCCTTTTTTCCGAAATCAGGAGCCTCACTATGAATCTGACCATCAGCGGCCACCATTTGGATGTCACTCCCTCCCTGCGCAGCTACGTCGAAACCAAACTCGATCGCGTGGTGCGACACTTCGATCAAGTGGTCAATGTCAACGTGCTACTCAGTGTGGAAAAACTCAAGGAAAAGGAAAAACGCCAGCACGCCGAATGCAATCTGATGGTCAAGGGCAAGTCGATTTTTGCGGAAAGCCAGCACGAAGACCTCTATGCGGCCATCGATACGCTGGTGGACAAACTCGATCGGCAAGTGGTGGAACATAAAAACCGCCTGCGTGACCATCAGGCCACGGCGGGAAAACATCTCGCAAGCTGATCGCCCGGCGTTCCGCCTGCAGGGTTGCCGTGAATCTGGAGGTCTTCTGGCCCGTCCGGATTTGCGGTTGCCTTGCGCTGCCACGAAACACGTTTAAACTCGCTGTCCTCTTTGGCCCAAGCGTGATCCCATGAACCGTCTTGCCCAGATTTTGCCGACGACGCACGTGCAGCTCGACGTCGATGTCAGCAGCAAAAAGCGCGCGTTTGAATATGCAGGGCTCCTGTTTGAAAACAGCCTCGGGCTCAACCGGGCGCTGATTACCGACAATCTGTTTGCCCGCGAACGCCTGGGCTCCACTGGTCTGGGGCAGGGCGTGGCCATTCCGCATGGGCGCATCAAAGGGCTGAAGCAGCCCAGCGCCGCAGTCATCCGTCTGCACCAGCCCATCGCGTTTGAGGCGCCGGACAATCAGCCGGTGTCGCTGCTGGTGGTGTTGCTCGTGCCCGAGAGCGCCACGGCCAAGCACCTGGAACTGCTGTCCACCATCGCGGAAATGTTGTCCGACACCGACCTGCGCGAACAACTCCTGAGCGAGCCCGACGCGGCCGCGCTGCACCACCGCATCACCTTGTGGGCGCCGCTGCAAACCGCCGCCTGAACGGCGTGGCAGAACCCGCCGGTATCGCGGCGGCTTGCCAACGCCTTGCCCGAACCGCCCCGATTTGAAAGCCTCCACCCTCGCCGCCGAGCGCCTGTTCGAAGCCAATGCCCCGCAACTCATGTGGCGGTGGATTGCGGGGCAGAGCAACCCCGAGCGTCGCTTCGACATGGCGGCAGTCGAGGGTGCCACGTCTGGCGCGGATCTGGTGGGCTACCTGAACTACATCCACCCGTTTCGCGTGCAGATCCTGGGCTGGCGTGAGGTGGACTACCTCAACAACTCCACGCCGGAAGACCGGCTGCGCCGCGTCCGCCGCATCATCGGCCTGGAGCCGCCGGCGCTGGTGCTGGCCGACGGCAAGGAGCCGCCGCCCTGTCTTATCGCGGAGTGCGATGCGGCGCAGGTGCCGTTGTTTCAGACGGCGGAAACCGCCGCGTTCACCATTGACGTGCTGCGCGCCTATCTGTCCAAGCACTTTGCCAACCGCATCACGCAGCACGGCGTGTTCATGGACATCCTCGGCCTGGGCGTGCTGATCACCGGTGAATCCGGGCTGGGCAAAAGCGAGCTGGGGCTGGACCTCATCACCCGCGGTCACGGCCTGGTGGCCGACGACTGCGTGGATTTGTTGCGCGTGGCGCAGAACACCATCGAAGGCCGCTGTCCGCCGCTGCTGCAAAACCTGCTGGAAGTGCGCGGCATTGGACTGCTGGACATCAAAACCATCTTTGGCGAAACCGCGGTGCGCCGCAAGATGCGCCTCAAACTCATCGCCCATCTCATCCGCCGCGACGTGCTCGACCGCAACTTCGATCGCCTGCCCACGGGCGATCTGGAAGAAGACGTGCTCGGCGTGCCCATCCGCAAGGTGATGATTCCGGTGGAAGCCGGGCGCAACCTCGGGGTGCTGGTGGAGTCGGCAGTGCGCAACACCATTCTGCAATTGCGGGGCATTGACACCCTGCGCGAATTCCAGGAACGCCAGCGTCAGGCCATGCAGGACGGCGACGACTAAGCGTCCCCAGACCTGTCGCGTCGCGTCAGGCCCCCCGAGGGGGTAAGAAACAGTTGGGGCGGCCCGGCGTTTCCCTGAGAGTAGCCGCGCTAATCGCCGTGCCCGTGCCCGTGCGGGCGCGCGGCCAGCGGCGTGTGGTCAACCTTGTTGTAATGCGGGCAGGCGTCTTTGTTGGCGCAGCTCGCGTAGAGCGACAGCGAGTGCTCCTGCAATTCAAAGCCCTGATCGCTGGCAATTTTTTTCTGCCGCCGCTCGATCTCGGCATCGAAAAACTCCACTACGCGGCCGCAGTCCAGACACACCAGGTGGTCGTGGTGCTTGCCTTCATTGATCTCGAACACCGACTTGCCCGACTCGAAGTTGCTGCGCAGCAAAATGCCGGCCTGCTCGAACTGGGTCAGCACGCGGTACACCGTGGCCAGGCCGATGTCCTGCTGCTCGTCGAGCAGCACGCGGTACACGTCTTCCGCCGTCATGTGGCGCTGCGTGCCCTTTTGAAAAATCTCCAGAATGCGCAACCGCGGCTGTGTGACTTTCAGGCCGGTATTGCGCAAACCTTGTGCATTGCTCTGAGCCATGGTGGAGAGGGCCGTATTCAGTAGAATGCGCCGATGTTAAACGACCCCGGCCGCGTTGACCGCGCGAGAGCCCCGATGCGGTTTTCTTCTGTTTTGCACTCCCCCAATCCTCCTGCAACGCAACCATCTTTCCGGACGGGTTTGCGGCTCGGTCTTGCTGGCGCCGCGCTGTGTGCGCTGGCCCTGCTGGGCGGATGCAGCAGCACCGCCATGCAGGGCGATATGACCGCGATGTTCAAGCCCTACCGGGCCGACGTCATCCAGGGCAATTTTGTGTCGCGCGAAATGGCCGACGAACTCAAGCCCGGCATGAGCAAGGCGCAGGTGCAGGCCATCATGGGCACACCGCTGCTGCAAACCATTTTCAACCAGAACCGCTGGGAATATGTGTTCAGCCTGCGTCAGGGCTACCACGCGCCCATCGTGCGCCGTTTCTCCGTGTATTTCGACAAGGACGGCAAGATGGAGCGCGCCGATGGCGACCCGCTGCCCTCCGAGCAGGAGTTCGTCACCCAGATCAATACTCTGCGTGATGGCGGCAAAAAACCCCGGTCACTGACGGAAGCCCAGTTGCAGGCGGAAATCGCCGCGGCGGATAAAAAATTCGACCAAACCAAGCGGCCCGCCGCCACGGCGTCCCAACCCGGCAATCTGACGGTGTATGCCCCACCTGCCGAGATTGCCGCGTTGCAGAAAGCCGTTCCCGTGGCGTCTTCGCCCGCCAGTCAATGACCGCCGCCCGATGAGCACCGCGCAAGAACCGACGCACCGTATTGCCATTGCCGGCGCGAGTGGGCGCATGGGCCGCACGCTGATTGAATCGGTGCTGGCCGCGCCGGACTGCAGCGTCAGCGCGGCGCTCGACATGCCCGGCAGCCCGGCACTGGGGCAGGACGCCGGGGCCTTTGCCGGCGTGCACACCGGCGCGGCCATTCGCTCCGACCTGTACGCCGCCTTGCAGCATGCGCGCTACTTCATCGACTTCACCCGGCCCGAAGGCACCATGGCGCATCTGGCCGCATGCGAGGCGGCGGGGGTGGCCATGGTCATCGGCACCACAGGCTTCGATGCGTCGCAGCTCGCGCGCATTCGCGCCGCGTCGCAGCGTATCGGCATTGTCATGGCGCCGAATATGAGCATCGGTGTGAACGTGGTGTTCAAGCTGCTGGAGCAGGCCGCGCGCGCGCTGGCGCAGGGCTATGACATCGAGATCATCGAAGCCCATCATCGCCACAAGGTGGACGCCCCCTCGGGCACTGCGCTGAAAATGGGCGAGATCGTGGCGGACGCGCTGGGCCGTGATCTCAAGCAATGCGCCGTGTATGGCCGTGAAGGCGTGACCGGCGAACGCGACCCTTCCACCATCGGTTTCGCCACCGTGCGCGGCGGCGACATCGTGGGCGACCACACCGTGCTGTTCGCGGGCACCGGCGAGCGCATCGAGATCACCCACAAATCGAGCAGCCGCGCCACTTACGCCCAGGGCAGCCTGCGCGCGGTGCGGTTTCTTGCCACCAAATCCCACGGCCTGTTTGACATGCAGGACGTGCTGGGTATCAAGGCCTGATCCGGCGCATGGGCGGGCTTGCACAGTTCTGGCAGCAGGGAGACGCGCTCAGCCATCTGGTTGCGCTGGTGTTGCTGGCGATGTCGGTGGCGAGCTGGTTCGTCATTCTGTGGAAGGCCGCGCTGCTCTGGCGCGCCAGCCGCCGGGTTCCTGCGGGGATTGCGGCCTACTGGGGCGCACCGTCATCCTTGCAGGCCGCCCCGGCGGTGCAGACGGCAGACCCCGACGGCCTGTCCAGCCTGATGGCGGAAACCGCGTCGCGCCTGGCACGTCCCGACACCGCGCACCGCTGGCAATCGCACGAAGACCGCGTCACGCGCGAACTGCGCGACGCCCTGCAGGCCGCGCAACGTCGGCTGCAGGCAGGCCATGTGCTGCTGGCCAGCGTGGGCAGCACGGCGCCCTTCGTCGGTTTGTTCGGCACAGTCTGGGGCATTTATCACGCCCTCACCGCCATTGCCGCCAGTGGGCAGATCAGCGTGGACAAGGTGGCCGGCCCCGTCGGGGAAACCCTCATCATGACCGCGGCCGGTCTGGCCGTGGCCATTCCCGCCGTACTGGCCTATAACGCGCTGAGCAAGCGCGCGCGCCGCGTGCAAGGCGCGCTCGAAGGCTTCGCGCACGATCTGCAGCGCCTTTTGGCGACCAGCCCGGTGGTTTGAGCGGCGCGCCATGAGCTTCGGCAGTTTTGATCAGGGAGACGAGGGCGAAGCGATGAGCGACATCAATATGACGCCGCTGATCGACGTCATGCTGGTGCTGCTGGTGATTTTCATCATTACCGCGCCGCTGCTCACCGGCAGCCTCAAACTCGATCTGCCCAAGGTGAATGCCCCGGCGTCGCAACAGGCGCCCACGGTGCTCAATGTGGGGCTGCGCAAGGACGGGCAGCTTTACCTGGCGGATCAGGCCATCACCCTGGCGCAGCTCACGGTGCGCTTTGCCGCCGCAGCGCAGCAGTCGGACAAGACCGAGGTGCACATCAGCGCCGATGCCGCAGCGCCCTATGGCGACGTGGCGCGGGTGATGGGCGCGGCGCAGAACGCGGGGCTGAGCCGCATCGGCCTGCTCACCCAGCCGCCGGCTGGGTCGGCCTCTGCCGCAGCGCGCTGAGGACGCTGTGGCCGCTGTGGCATTTTTTACTTGAATTTGTAGTAGGTCTGGTTGAGGTAGGCGGCGATGTCCTTGACCTCTTCCGGAAACAAGTCGTGGTTGAGCTGCGTGACGCACATCTGCGTGAAGGCCAGCAACTGCTTGGGGTTGTGCACCTTGCGGTCCGGGCGGGTGTACATCGCCGAGGCCGAACCCATCATGCGCTCGGCATGACAGGCGGCGCACTTGAGGTCGGTGTAATACTGCTGCCCCTTCACCATGTTGGCGCCCTGAAATTCATGGGGCGCGGCGTCTGCGGCGTGGGTGATCAACGGCAGCCCGAACAAGCCGAGCAGCACGCCGGTGCTGACAAGGCGCCGCATCAGATGGCTGGCCGGTGGCGTGGTTTGTGTCATCGCTGGTGTCATCAAGGTCTCCCTGGTTTTTGTGCGCGCAGTGTGCGGGCTGCGCGGCGGCTTGTCCAGAGCAGCCCTGTTCGCAGCAGGGAAACCGTCAAGACCGCGCCGGGCGGGTGAACTGGAACAGCGAGGTTTGCACGTCCGCATCCATCTCGGGGTCCCACAGGACGTGGGTGTCGCGCCCGAGCGCCTTGGCACGGTACATCGCCACATCGGCCAGGCGCAGCAGGTCTTCGAGGGTTTGTGCATGCTGCGGATACAGCGCCACGCCGATGCTGCCCGAGGCGCGAAACTCCTGCCCGGACAAGGCATAGGGCGCACGCAGCCGCTCCAGCGCGTGGCGGGCCAGGTCTTCGGCCAGACGGGGCGAGGGCAGATTGGGCAGGACGATGGCGAACTCGTCGCCGCCCAGCCGAGCGCAGGCCGCGTCGGGGCCGAAGGCCTCGCGCAGACGTGCGGCGGTGGCCTGGATGAGCGCGTCACCGGCGGCATGACCGAAGTGATCGTTGATGCGCTTGAGGCCGTCGAGATCGATCCACAGCACGGCGGCGTATGCGTGGCTGTCGTGCGTGCGGTCGAGCTGGCGCTGACCGCTGTCGAACAGGCCGTTGCGGTTGAGCAGCCCGGTCAGCGGGTCTTTGAGCAGCAGGTCTTGCAGGCGCGTGGCGCGCTCGCGCAATTGCGCCACGCGCACGGACAGGCCATAGGTGAGCACCAGCGCGAGAAACACCAATACCCATTGCAGCGCGTCGGAGGTGAGAAAGGTTTCCGGCAGCCAGCCCAGGGTGCGGCCAATATTGGCAAATCCCACGAGCAGCAAGGGAAACAGACTGAGCAGCAGGATCATTGCGGGAATGAAGCGTTGCCGCCAGCGCACCGCAGCGGCCAGGGCGATCAGGATCAACGCGGCCGACGCGATCAACTGGGCAGGAATCAGCATCCAGCCGCTGCCGGGCAGGAGGGCGGCTACCGCCAGGGTGATGGCCAGCCATTGCACGATCTGCAGGGCCAGATCGGTGCGCGGCGCATGGCGTGGCAGCAGCAGATAGGCGCGGATGAAATGCAGCCCGCCGGCGCACATCAACGACAGTCCGCCGATCAGCCCGAAGTTGTTCCATTGGCTGGAGCCGTACCAGAACTGGTGTTGCCCCACGCCAGACAGCGTCAGCATGTAAAACAGGGCGGCAGCCTGCCACAGGATGTAGGCGAAGTAGGCCTTGTCGCGGGTGCTGAGAAACAGGAAGGCGTTGTAGATCAGCAGCGCTACCGTCATGCCGTAGAACAACCCTTGCAGCA
>JAFGXB010000036.1 GCA_016936875.1 Burkholderiaceae bacterium
GACTGCGAGCGTGGGGGCAGATAACTCCCATCCCGCCATCAGCTTCAACGCCGACGCCTGCATCCAGTGCACCCGTTGCCTGCGCGCCTGCCGCGAAGAGCAAGGCAACGACGTGATCGGCCTGGCCGGACGCGGCGCTGGCGCGCGCATCGTGTTCGACCAGGGCGTGCCCATGGGCGAGAGCACCTGTGTGGCCTGCGGCGAATGCGTGCAGGCCTGCCCCACCGGCGCGCTGGCGCCGGCCAACGGCGCGTGGGCCAAGGTCAGTGAGCGCACGGTCGATTCGGTCTGTCCGTATTGCGGCGTGGGCTGCGCGCTCACCTATCACCTGCAGCAAGACGCGCAAGGGCAAGAGCACATTGCCCGCGTTGAAGGCCGCGACGGCGTGGCCAACCACGGTCGCCTGTGCGTCAAGGGGCGCTATGGCTTCGACTACGTTGCCAACCCGGCCCGCCTCACCAAGCCGCTGATCCGCCGCGACGACGCGCCGAAAGACCCCGAGCAAGTCAGGCTGTCCGACTGGCGCACGGTGTTCCGTGAAGCCACCTGGGACGAGGCGCTGGAGCGCGCCGCGGGCGGCCTGCTGCGCATCCGCGACCAAGAGGGCGGCAAGGCGCTGGCCGGTTTCGGCAGCGCCAAGGGCACCAACGAGGAGGCCTATCTGTTCCAGAAACTGGTGCGCGCCGGTTTCCACAGCCACAACGTCGACCACTGCACCCGGCTGTGCCATGCCTCCAGCGTGGCGGCGCTGTTGGAGGGCATCGGCTCCGGCGCGGTGAGCAACCCGGTGATGGACGTGCTGCAAGCCGACGTGGTGCTGCTCATTGGCGCCAACCCCACAGTGAACCATCCCGTGGCGGCAAGCTGGATGAAAAACGCGCTCAAGCGCGGCACCCGCCTCATCCTCGCCGATCCGCGCCGCACCGATCTGGCGCGCAAGGCCTGGATGACCCTGCAGTTCCGCGCCGACACCGATCTGGCGCTGCTCAACGCCATGCTGCATGTGGTGTTCGCCGAGAACCTGCTGGACCAGGCCAGCATTGCCGCGCGCTGTCACCCGGACGAGGTCGAGGCCATCCGCCGGCATGTGGCCGCGCTCTCGCCCGAGGCGATGGAGCCGGTCTGCGGCGTGCCCGCTGCCGACATCCGTCAGGCGGCCCGCGCTTTTGCCACCAGCAAGGGGTCGATGATTCTCTGGGGCATGGGCATCTCCCAGCATGTGCATGGCACCGACAATGTGCGCGCGCTCATCGCCCTGTGCCAGCTCACCGGCCAGATCGGTCGTCCCGGCACCGGGCTGCACCCCCTGCGCGGGCAGAACAATGTGCAGGGCGCGAGCGACGCCGGGCTCATCCCCATGATGTTCCCCGACTACGTGCGCACCATGGACGCGGGCGTGCTCGACAAGGTGGAGCGCTACTGGACCCTGCCGCAAGGCCGCCTGAGCCGCGAACCGGGCCTGACCGTGGTGGAGATCATTCACGCCGCGCTGCGCGGGCAGATTCGCGGCATGTACGTCGAGGGCGAAAACCCGGCCATGAGCGACCCCGATGTGCACCACGCCCGCCAGGCCCTGGCCGGGCTGGAGCATCTGGTGGTGCAAGACATTTTCCTCACCGAAACCGCTGCGCTGGCCGACGTGGTGCTGCCCGCCTCGGCCTGGCCGGAGAAAACCGGCACCGTCAGCAACACCGATCGCCTGGTGCAACTCGGACGCAAGGCCGTGGCCTGCCCTGGCGAGGCGCGGGCCGATCTGTGGATCATCCAGGAGCTGGCGCGGCGTCTGGGCGTGGCGCCCATTGCCGAGGTGGACATGCACGGCGGCGAAACCGGCGTGGGCGCGGTGTTCGAAGAAATGCGCGGCATGATGCCGTCCATCGCCGGGATCAGCTGGGCGCGGCTGCAGCGCGAAGGCGCTGTCACCTACCCCTGCGCGGCCGAAGACGAACCCGGCCAGCGCGTGGTGTTCACCGACCGTTTCCCCACCGCCGACGGCCGCGCCAAGCTGCTACCCGCACCCCTGAGCTTTGCCGACGAACGGCCCGACAACGCCTACCCCTACGCCCTCATCACCGGGCGCGAGCTGGAGCATTGGCACACCGGCGCCATGACCCGCCACGCCAGCGTGCTCGACGCGCTGGAGCCGCAACCCACCGTGAGCATTCACCCCGACTTGCTGTCCAAGCTCGGCCTGCGGGCGGGCGAGTCCTTGCAGGTGGAGTCGCGCCGCGGCGTCATCGTGCTCGCTACCCGGGCCGACCCCGCCGTGCCTGAGGACGCGGTGTTCATCCCCTTCGCTTACGCCGAAGCCGCCGCCAATCTGCTGACCAACGCCGCGCTCGACCCCTGGGGCAAGATCGCCGAGGTGAAGTACTGCGCGGTGGCCTTGCGCAAATTCGAGGCGACTGCGGACGTCGCCTGAGCCGCGCCGCAACGCGCCGCGTCAGCGCGGCGTCGGCAGCCCCGCGCCGCGCACTTCCAGCGCGATGTGGTCGAGCAGATCGCCCTCGGCACCCATGAGCTGCACCTGGTGCCTGCCGGGCAGCGGAAACCACTGCAGCCGCGCGCCCTGCCCAATGGGACGGCCATCGAGTTGCCAGCGGGCGCCGGGGGCGGCGGCGGTGAATTCGACGCGCTGGTTCTGCGGCGGAATGTCGGGATCCAGCGCGAGGATGGTGCCATCCGCCGGGGCCGTGATGCGGTTCGCCGCTGCAGCAGGTGCATGCGTTTGCTGTTGCGCGCCGCGCAGCCGCACCCCGGCGCTCAGTGCGGGCGCGGCCTCGCGCGTGCCGACGGCAAAGCGGCTCTGCGCCGTGCCGGGTAAAAACCAGTCGCGGCGCGGTGCTTCGCCGCCGCTGTCGAAACGCACTTCGGCGCGCAGCAAACCAGGCGGCGGCGGACTCTGGCGGCTGGGCGTGCCGGCGTGCAGGGCGCGCATCACCGCGGCCCACACCGGAGCGGCGCCGCTGACGCCGCTGACATCATGCATGGGCGCGCCCGCCGCGTTGCCCACCCAAACGCCCACGGTGTAGCGCTGCGACCAGCCCACAGCCCAGTTGTCGCGCATGTCTTTGCTCGTGCCGGTTTTCACCGCAGTCCAGAACCGGGTGGCCAGCAGGCTGTCGGTGCCAAAGGTCGGCGCGCGGGCGTTGGGGTCGGAGAGGATGTCGCCGATGATCCACGCCGCGCCGGGGTCGAGTGCCTGCCGCGCCGCGCCCTTCTGCCCCGGCAGCAGCACGATGGGCGACGCCCTGCCCCCCTGGGCCAGTGCACGGTAGGCGTTGGTGAGATCGCGCAGCGACACCTCTGCGGCGCCCAGTGCGAGGCTGTAGCCGTAGTAGTCGCCGGATTGGTCGAGCTGCACGCCCAGCGCCCGCAATTGCCGCGCAAAGGCGTCGGGCGACACCATCACCAGCGTGCGCACCGCCGGAATATTGAGCGAGGCGGCCAGCGCCGTGCGCACGCTGACCCAGCCTTTGAAGCGGTGGTCGTAGTTCTGCGGAATGTAGAGCCCGGATGCGGTGGGGATCTGGGTCGGCGTGTCGTCGAGCAGGGAGGCGGCGGTGAGCCGGTGCTCGGCGAGGGCCTGGGCGTAGAGCAGCGGCTTGAGGGTGGAGCCGGGCTGGCGGCGGGCGGTCACGCCGTCCACTTCCGCCGCCGCGCTGTAGTCCCCGGAAGATCCCACCCAGGCGCGCACCTCGCCGCTGGCGTTGTCGAGCACCAGCACCGCGCCGTCCTGCACGTTGCGGCCCTGGAGTTCACCCAGCGCCTGCAGCAGCGCGGCCTGCGCGATACGCTGCACGCGCGCGTCCAGCGTGGAGTGGATGTGCGCCGGGGCCGCGCCGCCGGACTGCGCGTGCAGCGCCACCAGCTTGCGCCCCAGGTGCGGCGCTATGCCCGCGCTGGCGGCATAGTCGCGGCGTTGCAGCGTGGCGGCGACTTCCATGCGCAGGCCGTTGCACAGGGCGGCATCAAACGAGGGCTTGTCTGCCCCGCTCTGCATCTGCTGCAACACCCCGCAGGCGCGCTGCGCCACCTTGGCGGGCGGTGCATTGGGTGCGCGCACCAGCGCGGCGGTGATGGCGGCCTCGCGCGCATCCAGCCCTTGCGGCGCTTTGCCGAACAGGGTGCGGGAGAGCGCGTCGATGCCCACCACATCCCCGCGAAACGGCACGAGGTTGAGGTAGGCCTCCAGAATCTGGTCCTTACGCCAATGCCGCTCCAGCGCGGTGGCGGTGAAGGCCTGACCGATTTTCTTGCCCCAGTCCCTGCCGCTGCCGCGCACCCGCAGGTCGGCGTCGAGCAGGCCCGCAAGCTGCATGGTGAGGGTGGACGCGCCGCGGGTGCGGCTGTGGAACAGACGCCCCCAGGCCGCGGCGGAGACGGCCTGCCAGTCCACCCCGCTGTGTTGATGGAAGCGGCGGTCTTCGCTCAGGACGAGTGCCGTGCGCAGCGCGGGGGACACGTCCGGCAGCGCCACCCATTGCCCGCGCCGCACGGTGGGGTCGGTGCGCAGCCGCTGCAGCACCTCGCCGTGGCGGTCGAGGATCAGGGTGTCGGAGGGCCGGAAGTCGCGCTGCACCTCGGCGAACGTGGGCACGGCCGCGGCGGCCAGCGAAGGCAGCAGCAGCGCGCCGGCAAGCAGCGTCTGTCGCAACAGCCGCGTGGCGTCTCTCATGGCCGGGCGTTCACGTTGAAGCGCGTGTTCGGCGCTTCGCCAAACATCTCTGGCGCGTACATCGCCTCCACCCGCGTGGGCGGCAGGGCAAAGCTGCCCACGGCGTTGAGCCGCAGTGTGTACTGCAGGCTGACCCGGCCCTTGGGCAGATAGGCGTAGTAACTGCGGAAGGCACTGAAGCTGCGCTCCTCAAAAGCGCCCCAGCTGTCTCCAGAGCTGTGTTCGCCGCGCGTGGCAATTTCCGAATCGCGCCCGAGGCCGCTGCCCAGAATGGACGCGCCGCCCGGAACGGGGTCGGAGACGACCACCCAGCTCATGTCGCTGCTGGCGTTGACATCCAGCGTGACCCGCACCACATCGCCACGCGACCACTTGCCGGGCACGGCCTGCTCCACGGGCTCGATGGATTTTTTGATGCCATAGCCCGCATCAAACGCGGCGTTCAGCGGCACGGCCGCCCACGACTGGATGGTGACCCAAGGCTTGCCGCTGCCCTGCTGCTGCACTTGCAAGGGTTGCGCGGCAGCGGAAGTCCACGGCAGGAACACGGTGTTGTGCGCCCAGTTCTCCGCCGCACTGGGTGCACCGATACCGCCGCGCGCATGCAGCGCGCCGCTGGCCGAGTTGGCTGCAACCGGGGCGACCTTCGACCAATCCACCACACCGACCTCCTTGCCCAGCGCAGCGCGGGTGACGCCCCCCACCGCCTCGGACTCGAAGGTGCGCGAGAACTGCTGCAGCGCCAGCGAGCCCCACAGATTGGCCGTGGTGGTGGCCCACGCGCCGCGCTGTTGACGGGCGAGGAATCCGCTGGCCAGCCGGGGCAGATCGTCGCGCCACGCCGGGTTATGCAGAACCAGCAGCATCAGCCGCGCGGTGTTGACATCGCCGCCGGTCATCAGCCACCACCAGGCGTCGTTCTGCTCGGTGCTGAACACCAGCCGGGTGCCCTGCCAGCTCAGGCGTGCCTTGAGAATGCTCTCGGCCTGCGCCATGTGCTGCGCGCGCTGCGGCACGCTGGGCAGGCGCTGCAGGATGGACAACCAGTCGATCACGGCGCTGGTCGGCCACTGGTTGGGCGCGAGGGTGATGCTCTCCAGCATGCGCGGCTGGGCCTTGCCGCCACGCGCCAGCGCCTCGATGGCGGCGAGCTTGCGCACATCGAGATCGGCGCGCGGCGACCAGAACGTGCGCTCCACACGGCCCGCAACAAACGCGGCCAGCCCGGACTGCATCTGCGCCTTGAGGTCGTCGGGGATGGCGAAGGCGGGATCGAGCCTGGACGCTTCGTCCGAGGCCGCCAGCAGGTAGGCGGTGAGCACGTCGCTGCCACGGTTGCCGTCGCCCTCGCGCACCGGGAAGTAGTTGGCCAGGCCGTCAGCGTCGAGATAGGTTGGCAGCGCGGCCATCACCGCCTGCCAGCGTGCCACGTCCATCAAGCCCAGGGCGATGCTGGACTTCTGCTCCAGACAGCCGTAGGGATAGCGGCGCAACCAGTCGCGCACGCCGTCCAGCCCGGCCACCAGGGTGGGCTGGAATGCCAATTTCACGCCACCACGCGGGGCGCCCTGCGCCGTGGTCAGGGCCTCGGGCGGCGGCGCCACGTCCAGACTGAACGGGCCGTCGATCTGTCGCAGCGTGGCTTGCTGCACCGCCAGCGGCACGGCGGCGAGCACCTGCTGCTGCACCCGCAGCGCGTCTTTCGCGCCGTGCAGGGTGTCGTGGGCATCGACCTGCCAGGCCCATGTCTGCGCGCCATCGGGCGTGTTGGACAGGGGCACTTGCACCGTCCAGGCCACGTCCCGCGCGGCCTGCGCTGGAATGTCCACGGTCTGCGGCTGCAGCGCCAGGCCCGCAACCTTGGGGGTCAGCGTGACCTGCATCGCCCGCGTGGTGGTGTTGCGCAGGGTAAAGGGCGCGGTGAAACGGTCGCCTTCGCGCACCAGCGGCGGCAGGCCCGAGAGCATCTGCAAGTCCTGGGTGCTGCGCACGGTGGTCTGGCCGGTGCTGAACTGGCTCAGACCATGCTCGGCCACGGCAACGATGCGAAACGCGGTGAGGCTGTCGTTGAGCGCAACCTCCACCACGGCCCGGCCCTGCGCGTCGAGCATGACATCGGGTTTCCACAGCAGCAGGGTGTCGAACAACTCGCGGGTTTCGGTCTTGCCCCCGCCACCGCCCCCAGGCACGGCCTTGAGCCCGTAGTGGCGACGACCAATGATTTCAGACTGCGCGGTGGCGGTCTCCACCCCCCAGTCGCGCCGACGCAGCATGGCCTGCAGCAAGTCCCAACTGGTGTTGGGCATGAGTTCGAGCAGGGCCTGATCGACCGCGGCGAACGCCACATCGGCACCGGCCGCCGGTTTGCCGTCGGGCAAGGTGGCGGTGATGGTGACGCGCGCCACGCCGCGCACCGGATAGCTCGGCTTGTCGGCCTGCACCGCGACCTTGAGAGCATGTTCGGCGGTGCCCACGCGAATCTCGGCCATGCCGAAGCGGAAGGCCGGTTTGCTCAAGTCCACCATGGCCGTTGGCGGCACAGAGTCCTTGCCATCGCCCCAGAACATGCGCCACCATTCCACCGGCGTCTTGTAGCCCCAGGTGAACAGGCTGTACCAGGGCACGTCGTACAGGCGCCCGCGCAGCGCCAGCACGCTCACATAGACATTCGGCCCCCAACCGGGCTGCACCTTCAGGCGCACGGTGGGGTCACGTCCATCGAGTTGCACGACCTCGGTGTGCATCACGCCTTCGCGCTCCACCGCCACCAGCGCGGTGGCGCGGCGAAAGGGCATGCGCACCTGGAACTGCGCAGTCTCGCCCGGCTGGTAGGTTTTTTTCTCGGGCAGCACGTCCATGCGGTCGTGGTTTTCCCCGCGAAACCACAGCTCGCCCTGCCGCGTCACCCAGACGGTGCTCGCCGCCTGGGCGGTGCGCTGCTGCGCATCGGTGGCGGTGGCAATCAGCTCGATCTCGCCCGACTGGTCGATCTCCACATCGCACAGCAGCAGACCGTGGTCGTCGCTCTTGCCGCTGCACACCGTTCCCAGGTCTTTGGTCGTGGTCTTGTTGTCATAGGTATAGAAGCCACCGACCATGCGCTTGCGGCTGGTGGTGGTGATATGGGCGATGGCCTTGACGGCGAGCGGCACGCCTGCCTGCGCGCGGCCTTGGAGGGTCAGCGCCAGGGCCTGGAGCTTGACGCGCGCGCCGGTCGAAGCCCAGCTCTCGGTCTTGATCCCCGCCACGACTGCGGCAGGCCACACCGTCTGGGTGCTGCGGAGCGTCTGGATTTCGCCATTGGGGTCGGCGTAGCTGGCTTCGAGCAGCAGCTCGCGGGCCTGGCGCGATGCGGGGATGGCATCAATACCCACCTGTCCCTGCCCTTGCCGGTCGAGGGTGACGGCGAGTTTGTCGGCGATGAGCTTGGCATCGTCTTGCGCTGCGGCATCGTCATCGCCGCTGTGCGCTTGCTGCGGCGGCGAAAAGCTGAACGCCTCATAGCCATCGAACCCCAGCGCCTTGTTGCGCACCAGGGCTGAAACCTGCACCGGCAGATTGGCCGCAGGGCCGCCCGCCGTGTAGCCCACCTGCACCGACACCGACACGTCCTTGGGGTGAATCAGCGGCTTGCAGTCTGCGGGGGCGATGCGCCCGGTGAACACCGGCAGACGGAATTCCTCAACGCGAAAACTGCCGCTGGGTGGCGACCAGCCGCCGCCGTCCTTGCCAGGCAGTTGCACGCTGTACTCCCCCAGCTTGGCCGCCTGCGGAATGGCGAACTGACTGGCGGCACGCATGCCGCCGCTGGGGGTGCGCCGCCATTGCAGCGGCTGTTTGAACTCCTGGCCGCTGCCCACATGGGTGATGACCAGGGTGTCGGGGAAATGCTTGGGCAGGACCAACCCCGCCAGAGTCTCCACCCGCAGGATGTGCTTCATCGACACGGTCTCTCCGGCGCGCAACAGGGTGCGGTCGAAAATCGTGTGGGCGATGGTGTCTGGAGCTGACGCGCTGCTGGTGGGCACGTTGAAGCGCCAGGGCTGGAAGCCCGCGTTCCAATGGCTCCAGGCAAAGGCCATATCGGGCGTGCCGCTGGCGTCGGTCGCGCGGGCGGAGACAAAGTAACCGAGCGACTCGTCCTCATCGTTGCAGTACGGTGCCTGCGGGTCGAGGCCGTTCAGCCGGGCCAGCCCCTGGGCATCGGTGGTTGCGGTGGTGAGCAGCGTGCCGTGGCAGTCGGACACCTGCACCCTGGCGCCCGCAACGGGCCGCCCCTTGTCCAGCGTGGTCACCCAGGCCAGGGCGTTCTCGCGGCCGATCTTGACGCTGACGTTCAGATTGGTGACCAGCGCGGCGGTGCGCACCACCATCTCGCGGTGCGCCCCATAGCGAGGATCGAGCAGCGCGCGGCCCAAGGTTTGGGAAGCGATTTCCACCACATGAAAGCCGGGTTGCAGCGGAATGCCCACGACCTCGAACGGCCGCGCCTGTGCCTCCTTGACGGCAGGCAGGGCAATCTTGCGCACGCCGGGTCTGTCTTGCAGCAGCGACACCATGCGGGTCTGCACCCGATCGGGGTTGATGGCGTCGCCGTTGGCTTCGTGCAGCACCGGCGGCAGGGGGCCGCTCACGTCCTTGCGCGCCTCGTCGCGCGAAACGAAAAAGGCATTGAAACGCTGCACGCGGTGGAACCAGTCGATAATATGCGCATCGGTTTGCGGCTGCAGATCGGACAGCGCGTAATCGCGCACGCCCTGTGCCACCGTCACCTTGCGCAGGGTGACCGGCAGCAGCGCCGGGCCGCGATCCACGCCCTCTGCAAAGCGTTCAACGATGCCGAATGGCGAAGTGGCGAACTTGGCCAGTGGCGGCATGGGCCCGGTGGCCACCTTCAGCGGAAATTGATCGGCGTTGCGCAGAGGCCGCTGATCCACGTCGACAAAATGCGGCGGCAGCACGATCTGCATCGCGGTGTTCTCGGCAAACGGGGGTTCGAAGCGCAGGCTGTCGATCTGCGCGTCCGTCGGCGCATCGGCCTCTCCCAGATTGGGCGCCACGCTGCGCCCGCCTTCTTTGAGGCGGATCTGTGCAGCCAGCTGGCGCGAGACAGGGGCGTTGAAACGCAGCTCCAGGGGCTTGAGCGGCACGCAGCCCGCCTGCGCGTTTTCGCGCTCGCAACTGAATGCGGCGGCAAACGGCTCGCGCACGGTGTAGTCAAAGCGTTTTTCAATCTGGTTGGCCACGCCGCTGGGCGTGCGCACGCCGTCGGCGTACACCAGCGTCACCTTGCCGCCCGCAGGCAGGCGGCGCGCGCATCGCAGGGTGAGAACCTGCTGCGGCTGCCGCGCCGCGAACACGTCCAGGCCGCGCACCTTGAGCAGTGCAGCGCGCTGCGCGCCGGCAATCTGCGCAATGGCCACCTGCTCGCCCAGGCCGTCGATGCGGCAATACACATGCTGCTCGACGCTCTGCGCCGTGGCGGCCCCGTTCAGGCGCAGCACAAAGGCCTGTTCCTCGTCGATGGTGCTGCCCCGGAAAGGCCAGATGTGCTGCACGAACGGCCCGCCGGTGTTGAACGCCCAGCGCACAGGGCCGCTCAGCCGCTCGCCCTTGGGCGAGGCGAAGCCCGCTGCAGCCTGCACCGTGCAGCGCACACCCGCTGGCAGATCGTCCGCAAACTGAAAGGCCCATTCGCGCGCACTGATCCAGCGGCCATTGCCCTGTGCGGCTTTGGCATCGCTGCAGGTCACGGTGAGCGGCGACGCGGCCTTGGCGTCGCCAAAGTGCACGGCGGGGCTGTCGAACTTCGCCACCACTTGCCGCACCTGCGCCACTTCGCCCTGCGGGCTCAGGCTGCTGATCTCCAGCGCAAACGCCCCCTGCAACGCGCCGACCAACAGGCCGAAGCCCACCCCCCATTGCCCAAGCCGCATATCTCGTTCCTGCTGTTCGCAAAGTTGTTACTGTATGCGAACAAAACGACGAAATATGACGCGCGGTGGCCTTACAAACCGGAAAACAACGTGGGAAAGTGCGCCCGCTGCCAAAACTTCCAGTCTTGCGGACGGCGGATCTGCACTGTGCGCCAGCGCATCTCACCGGCGAGGGTGAGTTGCACGCCCCCGTCCTGCCGCACGGCCTGGGCAATGGCGGCGGACAACAGGGCGTCGAGTTGCTGCAGGCCTTGCACCGGATCGTGTGCAAGGTGCTTGCGCGCGTCGAACAGGCGCAGCGGCGCCAGATGGCCCGCGCGCGGCAGCACCGCGAGACCGCGCAGCGCCGCGGCTAGGGCCGGATCGCTCGGTGCGTCATCGTCGTCTGCCACCAGACGCAGTGCACTGCGCCAATCGCGCGGCAACGCGCCGCAGCCGTGAATCCAGAGGGTGTTCACGTCGGGCTGACCGCGCTGCGCACGCGCTTCGTTGGCGCCGTGATGCTGCCAGGTCATCTGCACTTCGGTCAGCAATTGCCGCCAGGGACGCGCGGCCGGGCCGCCCGGCATCCAGGCGGCGACATTGCGGCCCTGCGACCGCGCCACCCCGGCCGTGACCACATCGGCCAGGCTGGGATGCGCCGTGTACCAGCGCAGCGGGGTCACGAAACGCAGCGTCCAGCCCGCCTCGGAAAACAGCGGGGCGACTGCGGCGAAAAGTTGCTGCGCCTCGTCTGCGTGCAGATCGAGTGTGGCAGGGTCGGTCAGCGACAGGCTGTCCCGTCCCAACCGCAGATGCGCGGGGGTGAGCAGGCCCAGCGGCTGGTCTGCGGGGAACGCGTCCGCCACGCCGTCAGCCTGCGCGGCCAGGCGCGCCCAGGGGGCTTGCTCGGCCTCAGTGCCGTCCAGCCGCAGCGCGTGCAGCAGCCAGCGTTCCGCTGGGGTCAGCCACGCGGCCTGCGCGTCTTCGCGCGGCGCTTCCTGCTCCAGCACAACGGCCTGGCGGCACAGCGCGGCGGTGGCGGGCAGCCCCGGCTGCGTCAGCAGTTGAGCAAACGCGGGCGACGCGGTCGGCAGATCAAAGAGAAGCAGTTGTTGCATGGCGCAGGCGGGTCGGTGCCGTCACTCGTAGCGCAGGGCCTGCGCCGGTTGCACGCGCGACGCGCTCCAACTGGGATAAAGCGTGGCCAGCAGCGACAGAACCAGTGAAGCCACCGTGATGGTGGCGATGTCGGAGAAGCGCGGATCGCTGGGCATGGTGTGGATCAGGTACACGCTGCGCGGCAGAAACTGGGTATGCAGCACGGCTTCGAGGAAGGACACGATGGGATCGAGATTGAACGCGATCAGACAGCCCAGCGCCACCCCGGCGAAAGTGCCGAGAAAGCCCGTCACCGCGCCCTGCAGCAGGAAGATGGACATGATGGAGCCGGGGCTGGCACCCTGCGTGCGCAGGATGGCAATGTCGGCCAGCTTGTCGGTCACGGTCATCACCAGGGTGGAGACGAGGTTGAACGCCGCCACCGCCACGATCATGGTCAGGATGATGAACATCATGCGTTTTTCGATCACCACCGCCTCGAACCAGGTGCGGTTCTGCTCCGTCCACGGCTGCGCCACCAGTTCAGGCGGCAGCACGCGTTGCAGGTCTTGCGCGATCTGCGGCGCATCGTTCATATTGCGCGTCTGCACCCGCAGCCCCGTGGGGCCGCCGGTGCGGAACAGCGCACTAGCGTCCTGCAGATTCACCAGCGCCAGCGTGCTGTCGTACTCGTAATGGCCCACATTGAAAATGCCCACCACCCGCAGGGTGCGCAGGCGCGGAATCATGCCAGCCGGGGTGATGGAGCCGCTGGGCACGACCATGGTGATCTGGTCGCCCACACCCACCCCCAGGGAATTCGCCAGCTCATTGCCCAGCACCACGCCGAATGCGCCCGGCTGGAGCGCGGCCAGGCTGCCCGCCACCATGTGTTCGGGGATCTGAGAGACTTGCGTTTCCTCGCCCGGCTCCACGCCCCACACCAGCACGCCCTGCAACTGGCTGCCCTGCGCCACCAGCGCCTGGCCTTGCACAAAGGGCGCAACACCGGTGACCGCTGGATTGCCTTTCACCAGCTTGGCCATATCGCGCCAGTCAGGAAGCGCCTGGCCGTTGACGTTGAAAATCTGGATGTGCGGGATGACGTTGAGCATGCGATCGCGCACCTCTTTCTGAAATCCGTTCATCACCGAGATGACCACGATCAGCGCCGCCACGCCCAGCGCAATGCCGCCCATGGAAACGGCGGAAATGAAAGAAATGAAGCCGTTGCGCCGGGTGCGCCGCCCGCTGCGGGTATAGCGCCAACCAATGAGCAATTCGTAAGGCCAGGAGAAGGATGCAGACATGGGCAGGGAGTGTAGGGGACGACGCGGCGCGCATCGCTGGACAGGGTAAAACGCGCAATCCACCGCCGCGGCGAGGCACAATTGCAGCTTGACTCGTTTGAACTCACTGCATGCTTCACGCCACCGCTTTGTCCGCCCTGCTCTGCTGGCTGGGATGCGCCGCCCTCATCGTGCTGGGGCGCCGCAGGCATTTCGGGCTGGACGAAACCGCCGGTGTGCAGAAATGGCACCGCCACCCCACCCCGCGCACTGGTGGCTTCGCCATGGCGCTGAGCATGATGATCGGCATCCTGTGGCTGATGCACCTGACCTATATCAGCGCGTCGAATACCGGGCTTTTGGCCGTCTCTATCTTTCCGGTGCTGCTCGCCGGGGTCATCGAAGACCTGCGCCGACATGTCCCGCCCCTCTGGCGGGCGCTGGCCACGGTCCTGGCGGCTGCCCTGGCCGTCTGGCTGCTCGGCGCCAGCGTAAGCCGCATCGGCCTGTGGCCCTTCGATGCATGGCTGCTGGCGTGGCCCCCGCTGGGCTGGCTGATCGCGCTGGTCGCCCTCAGTGCCATGCCGCATGCGGTGAACATGATCGACGGCTACAACGGCCTGGCAGCAACGGTGAGTGTCATGATTTTCGGCGCGATCGGTTATGTGGCCTTCAAG
Source organism: Burkholderiaceae bacterium (assembly GCA_016936875.1). Lineage (GTDB taxonomy): Bacteria > Pseudomonadota > Gammaproteobacteria > Burkholderiales > Burkholderiaceae_C > Thiomonas. Next base: position 13,661 of record JAFGXB010000036.1, read on the forward strand.
GTGAGCGACCCGCTGATCATGGCGCTCAGCCTGACCGCGATTGGCGCTCTTCTGGGTTTCCTGTTCTGGAACTGGCCGCGCGGGCAGATTTTTTTGGGTGATACTGGGGCCTATCTGCTCGGCTTCTGGATGGCGCTGCTGAGCGTGTTGCTCGTGGCGCGCAACCCCGCCGTCTCACCCTGGTTTGCGCTGATGGTGCTGGTGTATCCGGTGTGGGAATTGCTCTATTCGCTCTGGCGTCGCAAGTTCCGGCAGCGCGCAGGCACCGCGCCAGACACCTTGCATTTGCATCACCTGGTTTACTGGCGGCTGACACGCATGCTCAACCACGACGAGCACCCCGATCCGCGGCAACGGCGCAATGCCGCCACATCGCCCTACCTCTGGGCGGTCGCTGCGTTCAGTGTGGGACCCGCCATGCTCTGGTGGAGCAGCACGCCCATCCTCATGCTGTGCAGCGTGGTGTTCGTGACCTTGTATTTGCTGGCCTATCGCCTGCTGGTGCAGCGCCGTATTTGATCCACGGCGTCAGACTGCGTCCTGCCAGTCGACGGTCCAGACGTTCTGCAGCAGTTTTTCCAGCCAGAAGGCGCCGATCACGGTCTTGACATCGGTGATCTGGCCATTGCGCACCCAGTTCAAGGTGTCCTGCGGGTTGGCTTCGAACACGTCGAGCAACTCGTTGTCGTCCAGCGACTGCGCCCCCGAAACCAGACCGCGCGCGAAGGCGAGGTGGATGGTTTCGTCGGAATAGGAAATGGCGTTGTTGATCGGGCCGATATAGGCCCACTGCTTCGCGCTGTAGCCCGTTTCCTCGCGCAGTTCGCGCTGCGCACAGGCCAGCCAGCTTTCGCCCGCATCGAGCTTGCCTGCGGGAAACTCCACCATCACGCGCTGCATCGGCGTGCGGAACTGCCGCTCCATCAGCACATTGCCGTTATCCAGCAAGGGAATGATCATCACGGCACCGGAATGCCGGATGTATTCGCGCGTGACCTGCGCGCCATTGGCCAAACGCACCAGATCGCGCGAGATATTGAGAAAGGTGCCGCGAAACACCATCTCGCTATCCAGTGTGTGTTCGCGCAGGGCTGCCGCCTGCGGCACGCGCGCCGGATCAGAACTCATAGGGCACCTCGGTTGTCACTGCGCCGTATTCCGGCGGAATTTTTATGCACGACCAGGCGCGGGATGGCGCTTGACCATGTAGCGCAGCACATAGCCGGGGAAGGCCAGCACCAGGAACATGGCCAGCGAGACGGCGTAGAACTCCCATTGCTGCGGATAGTTCTGCCCGATCCGCGCTTCCAGCGCGCGGCCAATGAAACCCACAGCGAAAAACAGAATCAGCAGTTCAGCCAATCGAAGCCAGATCGACTTTGGCGCCTTTTTGAGCGGGAAGACCAGAAAAAAACGGTTGGAGACAAAGGGCAGATTGGCGGCAATGAAGGCCAGCACGATGACCAGCCAGACGGCGGAAGTTTGCAAAACGAAATCCTTTCAATGCAGAGTATTGGCAATGGCCTGATAACACAGGGTCATCAGTCCGCCGGGCATCAATCCAAGCGCCAGGACAGCCAGGCCATTGAGAGAAAGCAGCGCACGCGCACCGCCCGCACCAGTGGCGCGACTGGCCGACAAGGCCGTGGGGGCATCGAAATACATCACCTTGACCAGGCGAATGTAATAGAACGCCCCAATGACCGACAGTATCACGGCATACACCACCAGCCACACTCGGCCGGTGTTGAGCAGAATGGTGAGCACTTCGAGTTTGGCGTAAAAACCGGCAAACGGAGGAATGCCTGCCAGCGAGAATAAGAGAAAAGTCATGACACCTGCCATCCAGGGGTCTGTCTTGGCCAGACCAGCGAAATCGCGGAGGTCTTCGGCTTCGAAGCCTTCGCGCGCCAGCAGCAGGATCACGCCGAACGTGCCCAGCGTGGTGAGCACATAGATGACCATGTAGAACATGGCACCGCTATACGCGGTGGACGCCGACAGGCCGTTGCCATTGAGCATGCCGGAGAGCAGCGCCAGCAGCACAAAGCCGATCTGCGCAATGGTGGAATAAGCCAGCATGCGCTTGAGATTGGTTTGCGCAATGGCCGCCAGATTGCCCAGGCCAATGGAAAGCACGGCCAGCACCACCAGCATGCCCTGCCAGTCCATCGCCAGCGGTAACATGCCTTCCACCAGCAGTCGGATGGTCATGGCAAACGCTGCCAGCTTGGGCGCAGCGCCCACCATCAGCACGACGGCGGTCGGTGCGCCCTGATAGACATCGGGAATCCACATATGGAAGGGCACAGCGCCGAGCTTGAACGCCAGACCAGCAACGATGAACACCACGCCCAGCACCAGCACGGCGCGGTTGATCGGCTCGACGGAGACCATGCGGAAAATGGTGACCAGATCAAGCGACCCCGTTGCGCCGTACAGCATGGACATGCCGTACAGCAGGAAGCCGGATGCCAGCGCACCAAGCACGAAATACTTCATGGCCGCTTCTGTGGACTGGGCGTGATCGCGGCGCAGCGCGACCAGGGCATAGAGCGCGAGCGACAGCAGTTCCAGGCCCAGATAGATGGTCAACAGATTGTTGCCGGAGATCATGATGAACTGCCCGAGCAGCGACAGCAGCACCAGGCTGAACAACTCGCCACCCCACATGCCACGGTCCAGGGCGTAACGGCGCGAGTAGACCAGCGTGACGGCGGTGGCCACCACCGTAAACAGCTTGAGCAGCATGGCCATCGGGTCGACGATCAGGGCGCGCGCCATGGCGAACTGCTGCATGCCGGAGGCGTAATACAACCCGCACAGCACGGCAAGCACGGCCAGGCCGGCCAGGGTGATCCAGTAGCTCACGCGGTGCTGCGTGTCTTTCACAAACAGATCAACGAGCATGACCACGCAGGCCAGCACGAGCAGGAAAATTTCCGGATAAATGGCGATCCAGTTCATGGCTGTTGTTGTCACTGCAATTTGGAAGACGCCGCAAACTGCAGCAAATGTTGCACCGAGGCCTGCATCGGATCGGTGAAGAATTTGGGATACACACCCATCCAGATGACAGCGCCTACCAGCACAGCGAGCATGAAAAACTCGCGTGCGCCGATGTCTTTGAGCGCGGCCACATGGACATTGCCAATTGGGCCGAAATAGACCCGCTTGATCATCCACAGGGTGTAGCTGGCTGCCAGGATCAGGGTGGTGGCAGCCAGCAAGCCGATCCAGAAATTGAACTTCACTGCGGCCAGGATAACCATCCACTCCCCCACGAATCCGCTGGTGCCGGGCAGGCCCGCATTGGCCATGCCGAACAACACCGCCAATGCGGCGAACTTGGGCATGGTGTTGGTGACACCGCCGTAATCGGCAATTTCGCGGGTATGCATGCGGTCATACAGCACGCCGATGGTCAGGAACATGGCACCGGAAATGAAGCCGTGCGAAATCATCTGCACCAGACCGCCTTGTACGCCCAGGTCGGAGAACAGGAAAAAACCCAGCGTGACAAAACCCATATGTGCGATGGATGAGTAGGCCACCAGCTTTTTCATATCGGTCTGCACCAGCGCCACAAAACCGATGTAGATCACCGCGATGAGCGACAGCGCAATCATCACCGGGGCCAGCGCATGGCTGGCGTCTGGCAGCATGGGCAGGGAGAAACGGATAAATCCGTAAGCACCGAGCTTGAGCATGATGGCCGCCAGAATCACCGAGCCGCCTGTGGGCGCTTCGACGTGGGCATCCGGCAGCCAGGTGTGCACCGGCCACATGGGAATCTTCACTGCGAAGGCAAAGAAGAAGGCGATGAAAATGAATATCTGCGCCGTCATCGACAACGGAACGTGGTACCAGTTGGCAATATCAAAACTGCCACCTGACTGCAGGTAGAGATAGATCAGCGCCACCAGCATCAGCAGCGAGCCGGCCAGGGTGTAGAGGAAGAACTTGAAGGCGGCGTAAACGCGGCGCGGTCCGCCCCAGATGCCGATGATGAGGTACATCGGGATCAGTGTGGCCTCGAAGAACACATAGAACAGCAGGGCATCGGTGGCGGAAAACACCCCGATCATCAAACCCGACAGGATGAGGAAAGCGCCGAGATAGAGGTTGACGCGGTCTTTGATGACCTCCCAGGCGCTGATCACCACGATCACGGTCATCAACGCGGTCAGCGGCACGAACCACAGCGAGACGCCGTCGATGCCCAGCGCATAGTTGATGTTGAAGGGCCGGATCCAGGGTACGGACTCCACAAACTGCATGCCCGCCTGCGCGCTGTCAAACCCGCTGATCAGCGGCAGGGTGATGAGAAAGGCGATCAGCGAACCGATCAGCGCCAGCCAACGCGCGGCGTTTGCGCGCTGCTCTCCCTGAACGAAGAGCAACACAACACCAAAGGCAATGGGAATCCAGATGGACAGACTGAGCAGGGGAAGAGATTGCATTCTTGTGTCGCGCTTCGCTGTTATCTGATGAACCAGCCGGACAACAGCTTGCCCGGAACAAAATAGCCCATGAACACCACCACGCCGGCAATCATCGCCAGGGCGTAGTAGTAGATGTAGCCGGTTTGCAGCAGCCGGACCACTCGCGCCGTCCAGCCGACCGCACGGGCCGTGCCGTTGACCAGCAGGCCATCGATGAGCCCAACGTCACCGCCCTTCCACAGCCCCTTGCCGAGCAGGCGCGCCGCAGCAGACAGCACATGCTCGTTGAACCAGTCGAAGTAGTAGTTGTGGTCGAGGAGGGTGTAGATGGGCCCGAGGGCGCGCTGCACCGTGCGTGGGAAATTCAGGTTGACCATATAGGCGTAGTACGCGGTGGCAAACCCGGCAACTGCCAGCCAGAGCGGCAGGGTGGTGAAGCCGTGCAGGGTCATGGCCAGTGCGCCGTGGAAGTGCTCGGCCAGATCGGTCATGGCGGGGTGCGCTGCGGCATTGACAAAGATCGCGCCCTGGAAGAAATGCCCGTACAGCAGCGGCTGAATGAGGAAGTAACCCGCGACGGCAGACGGAATGGCCAGCATGATCAGCGGAAAGGTCACGACCCAAGGAGACTCGTGCGGTTCGCCACCATGATGCCCGTGCGCGTCATGACCGTGGTCATGCTGCACATCGCGGAAGCGCTCCTTGCCGTGGAACACCAAGAAATAGAGACGGAAGCTGTAAAGCGCGGTGACGAACACACTGGCCACCACGGCAAAATAGGCAAAACCCGAGCCCGGAAGATCGCTGGCATGTACCGCCTCGATGATGCTGTCCTTCGAGTAGAAGCCCGAGAAGAACGGCGTTCCCGTCAGCGCCAGGGTGCCGATGAGGAAGGTGATCCAGGTGATCGGCATGTATTTGCGCAGACCGCCCATATGGCGGATGTCCTGATCGTGGTGCATGCCCAGAATCACCGAGCCGGCCCCGAGGAAGAGCAGCGCCTTGAAGAAGGCATGGGTCATCAAATGGAAGATCGCCACCGAATAGGCCGACGCGCCCAGCGCCACGGTCATATAGCCGAGCTGCGACAAGGTGGAGTAGGCGATGACGCGCTTGATGTCGTTCTGGATGACGCCGAGAAAACCCATGAACAGCGCGGTAATGGCGCCGATCACCAGAATGAAGGACAGCGCCGTGTTCGACAGCTCGAACAGCGGCGACATCCGCGCCACCATGAAAATGCCGGCCGTCACCATGGTGGCCGCGTGGATGAGTGCGGAAATCGGCGTTGGACCTTCCATCGAATCGGGCAGCCAGACATGCAGCGGAAACTGCGCGCTCTTGCCCATCGCACCGATGAACAAGGAAATGCACGCCACGGTAATGAGCATCCAGTCGGTGCCCGGCAGATGCAGCAGCGCGAGTTCCGGCCCCTTGGCGAAAATCTCCGTGTAGTTCAGGCTGCCGGTGTAGGCAGCCAGCAGGCCGATGCCCAGGATGAAGCCGAAGTCGCCCACGCGGTTGACGATGAAGGCCTTCATATTGGCGAACACCGCCGTGGGCTTCGTGTACCAGAAGCCGATCAGCAGGTAAGACACCAACCCCACGGCCTCCCAGCCGAAAAACAGCTGCAGCATGTTGTTGCTCATCACCAGCATCAGCATGGAGAAGGTGAACAGCGAGATGTAGCTGAAGAAGCGCTGATAACCGTCGTCATCGGCCATATAGCCGATGGTGTAGATGTGCACCGCCAGGGACACGAAGGTGACGACCGTCATCATCAACGCCGACAGGCCATCGATCATGAAGCCGACTTCCATGTGCAGCTTGCCCACCACCATCCAGTCGTAGATGGTGGCGTTGAAGCGCGCACCGTTGATCACATCGCCCAGCACCACGAGCGAGAGCACGAACGACAGGCCGACCGACAGCGTGGTCAGCCAGTGTGATGCCGCGCGCCCTATCGTGCGCCCGAACAGGCCGACGATGATGGACGAAACAAGTGGTGCCAGTGCGATGACCAGCAGCAGGGTGGGGTTCAGCGTTGCTTGCATGGACTCAGCCCTTGAGTTGGTCGAGATCCTCGACGTCGATGGTGTTGAGATTGCGGAACAGCACAACCAGAATGGCCAGACCGATGGCCGACTCCGCCGCAGCAACCGTCAGGATGAAGAACACGAACACCTGTCCGGCAAAGTCTTGCAGGTAGTGCGAGAACGCGATGAAGTTCAGATTGACGGCCAGCAGCATCAGCTCGATGGCCATCAGAATGACGATGAGGTTGCGGCGATTGAGAAAAATGCCGACCACCGAAATGGCAAACAAAATGGCGCCAAGCACCAGGTAATGCGCCAGGGTGAGTGAACCGAGCATGGCTTACTCCTTGGGTTGGGCGGGCATGGACACCAGTCGCACGCGATCTTCGCGGCGGGCCTTGATCTGCTCGGAGGCCGGCATGTGCCGCACGTCCTTGCGTTTGCGCAGGGTGAGCGCGATGGCGGCGATGATGGCCACCAGCAAGATGACCGCGGCGATTTCCACCGCGAACAGGTATTGCGAATACAGCACCACGCCAAGCGCGCGGGTATTGGACAAATGGGTCAGCGGATTCTCGGCCGACACCGCTGCGCCCACTTGCGCGGCGCGCGTCATGCCGCCAATCTGGAAGCCCTGCATCAGCACGGCCGCCATTTCCAGCACGATCAGCACACCCACCAACGCAGCCACCGGAAAGTAGCGCCAGAAACCCTTGCGAATGCTGTCGAGGTTGATGTCAAGCATCATCACTACGAACAGGAACAGCACCATCACCGCCCCCACATACACCAGCACCAACACGATGGCGAGAAACTCTGCACGCAACAGCAGCCAGATGGCCGACATCTGGAAAAACGCCAGCACCAGATAGAGCGCCGAATGCACCGGATTGCGCGCCGTGATCACACGCAGCGCAGCGAACAGCAGCACGGCGGAGAACAGGTAGAACAGGATGGTTTGAACGTCCATGGTCACAACAAGAGCCTGGCCGCGGCGAAGCCTGCGGCATCGAAACAGTGGGAGGAGCGCCAGACCTGCCTCGGTGCATCATGCACTGGAGCAGGCAGCGGCGATCAGCGGTATGGGGCGTCGGCCTCCTTGGTGGCGGCGATGTCTTTTTCGTAACGGTCGCCCACGGCCAGCAGCATCTCTTTGGTGAAGTAGAGATCGCCGCGCTTTTCACCGTGGTATTCAAAAATCGGGGTTTCCACAATGGAGTCGACCGGGCAGCTTTCTTCGCACAGTCCGCAGAAAATGCATTTGGTCAGGTCGATGTCGTAGCGTGTGGTGCGGCGGGTGCCATCGTCGCGCTGTTCGGACTCGATGGTGATGGCCACAGCCGGGCACACGGCCTCGCAGAGCTTGCAGGCAATGCAGCGCTCTTCGCCGTTGGGATAACGGCGCAGCGCATGCAAGCCACGAAAACGCGGCGACAGCGGCGTTTTTTCCTCCGGATACTGCACCGTGATCTTGCTCTTGAAGGCGTACTTCCCCGTCAGCGCAAGCCCCTTGAAAAGCTCGACGAGGAAGAAACTGTTGAATGTGTCACGCAAGGCGGCCATGGTCTTGTCTCACTTCCAGATGGTCCAGGGGGTTTGCATCCACGCCGCCACCACGACCAGCCAGATCAGGGTGACGGGAATGAATATCTTCCAGCCCAGACGCATGATCTGGTCATAGCGGTAGCGCGGAAACGTGGCCCGCAACCAGAGGAACATGCTGACCACAACGAAAGTCTTGATGCCCAGCCAAATCCAGCCGGGAATGAAGCCGAGGAAGGCCACCGGGGCATCCCAGCCACCAAGGAACATGACCGTGGTGAGGATGGAGATCAGAATCATGTTGGCGTATTCGGCCAGGAAGAACATGGCAAAGGCCATGCCCGAATACTCGACCATATGGCCGGCAACAATTTCCGACTCCCCCTCCACCACGTCGAATGGCGCGCGGTTGGTCTCGGCAACGCCGGCAATGAAATACACCACGAAGATGGGCAATAGCGGCAGCCAGTTCCAGGAGAGGAAGTTCAGCCCCATGGCGGCAAACATGCCCTTGGTCTGCCCCATCACAATTTCGGTCATGTTCAGGCTGCCAGACACCATGAGCACGATGACCATGGCAAAGCCCATGGCGATTTCGTAGCTCACCATCTGCGCTGATGCGCGCATGGCGCCGAGGAAGGCGTATTTGGAGTTGGACGCCCAGCCGGCGATGATCACGCCATAGACCTCCAGGGAAGTGAGCGCGAGCAGCAGCAGCAGGCCCGCATTGACATTCGCCAGCGCCACATCCGGCCCAAACGGAATGACAGCCCAGGCCGCCAACGCGGGCATGATGGTCATCACCGGACCGAGCAGAAACAGACGCTTGTTCGCGCGGAAGGGGATGACGATTTCTTTGAGCAGCAGTTTGAGACCGTCGGCCACCGGCTGCAGCAGACCGAATGGACCGACCCGGTTGGGGCCGATGCGGATCTGGATCCAGCCGATCAGCTTGCGCTCCCACAAGGTGAGATAAGCGACGGCGCCCATCAGAGGGGCGACGATCACAATGATCTTGATCAGATTCCAGACAATGGGCCAGGCGATGGGGCCGAGCAGGGACAGACCGCCTTGGTTGAAGGATTCGAGCATGGTCAGACCTTTTCTACGGCTTGCGCTACGGCGCTCGGTCGTGCAAGAGACGGATTGACTCTCTCAAGCTGCATTGCGCCAAACAGGGGGCCCAGCGCGGCGGCTTCGGCCCAGCCTGCGGCGATGCGTACCACGTTGTCCGCGAGCGTTTCATCACGCCGTGCGGGCAAGACCACGCTCTGCCCATTTGCGGTCACGCGCACCATCTCGGCGTTCTGCAAGCCGAGTTGTTGCCACAGTGCGGCAGACACGCCCACACCGCGGGCCTCGCGGGCGTCGCGTGTGCGTTGCAGGCTGGGCGCACGGCGCACGATGGCATCGCTGGAATAAATCGGCACAGGCGCCAGACGCTCAACGGCCTGCGCAGTCGCCGCAGGCAGGGTTTGCGCAAGGGGTAGTGCATGATGCGGCGCCAGTCTGGCGACGATCTGCTCGGGCCCGCCCAAGTCGGCCAGCGCTTCGGCGCGCACTTCGGCCGCACTCTGGAAGTCGAAACCCTTCAGGTCGAAGAGATTGCCCAGCACGCGCAACACTTTCCAGCCCGGACGGGTTTCGCCCAGGGGCTGCACCACCGGGTTGAAGTGTTGCAAGCGACCTTCGGCATTGATCAGGCTGCCAGCGGTTTCGGTGTAGGGCGCGATCGGCAGCATGACGTGGGCATAACCTTCCGCCGCGTTGACGAAGGGGCTGAAGGACACGATGAATTCGGTCTGCGCCAATGCCTTGGTCAGGGCCACCGGATCTGCGCTGTCATCCTCCGGTTCGACATCGAACAACACCAGAGCGCGCGGCGGTTGCGCCACGATGTGCCCGACATTGCGCTCGGCCGCGAGCGGCGAAACGCCCAGTAGGGCGGCACCAACGGTGTTGCCCGCTTCCGTCAAATCACCGCAAACCGCACCGGTCTCGCGGGCAATCCATTGCGCCAGTGCGCGCAAATGCGCGGCCTGCGGATGTTGTACCGCCACATTGCCAAGCAAAATGGCTTTGCGCTCTGCGCCGATCAAGCTGGACGCAATGGCCTGGGCTTGCGCGGAGGGTTCCGGCAAGGACTGCAAGGCTGCGGGCAGTGCAAGCCCCTTGGCTTGCGCCACCGCCACCGCGATGCCGCCAAGCTGCGCGAGCCACTGGCTGGGCGCTGCGGCAATGCGCGCGTGCATGGGCATGAGCCAGTCGTCGTTTGCGGCATGCAGGGTGGAAATTTTCGCTCCCGCTTTGGCCACATGGCGCACCCGTGCGGAGAGCAGCGGCTGCTCTTTGCGCAAGGTGCTGCCGATGAACAGGGCGGCCTGCAAATGGCCGACATCGGCAATCGGCATGCCCAGCCAGGGAATGTCTGCCTCTTGACCATCCGCTGAAAAATCGCTTTGGCGCAAGCGGGTATCCAGGCTTTTGCTGCCCAAAGCCAACAGCAGCTTTTTCAGCAAATACAGCTCTTCAACCGTGCTGCTCGGCGCTGCCAGGGCCGCCAGGCCATCGCCACCGCCTGAGCCCATGGCGCGGCGCAATCCTTGTACCGTGAAATCGAGCGCGGTCTGCCAATCCACCGATTTCCATTGCCCGTTCTCACGGATTTGCGGCGTGGTCAGGCGCTCGGCGCTGTTGAGGCCTTCATAGGCGAAGCGGTCGCGGTCAGACAGCCAGCATTCGTTCACCGCTTCGTTGTCCTGCGGCACCACGCGCATCACGCGGTCGCCCTTGACCTGCACGATGAGGTTGGCGCCGATGCTGTCATGCGGACTGATGGAGGCGCGGCGCGACAACTCCCAGGTGCGCGCGCTGTAACGGAACGGCTTGCTGGTGAGCGCACCAACCGGGCAGATATCGATCATATTGCCCGACAGCTCGGAGTCGACCGTGTTACCGACGAAGGTCATGATCTCGGAGTGCTCGCCGCGGTTGGCCATGCCGAGCTCCATGATGCCCGCAACCTCCTGGCCGAAGCGCACGCAGCGCGTGCACTGGATGCAACGGCTCATCTCTTCCATGGCGATGAGCGGGCCGACGTCCTTGTGGAAAATGACGCGTTTTTCTTCGGTGTAGCGCGATGCCGAGCCGCCATAGCCCACAGCCAGATCCTGCAGCTGGCACTCGCCGCCCTGGTCGCAAATAGGGCAATCTAGCGGGTGATTGATGAGCAGAAACTCCATCACACCCTTCTGCGCCTGCAGCGCGCGCTCAGAATGGGTGCGCACCACCATACCCTGCGCGGCCGGGGTGGCGCAGGCGGGCAAGGGCTTGGGTGCCTTCTCCACATCCACCAGGCACATGCGGCAGTTGGCGGCGATGGTCAGCTTGTGGTGGTAGCAGAAATGCGGAACGTAGATGCCAAGCTGCGTGGCCGCGTCCATGACCATCGCGCCTTCGGGCACCTGGACTTTTTGACCGTCGATTTCGAGTTCAACCATGATTGAGAGCGTCCAGTGCGGGGCGGATCAGACAGCGGCCGCCACGAGGCAGGTCTTGTGAGTGATGTGATGCTCGAATTCATGGCGGAAGTGCTTCACGAACGACTTCACCGGCATGGCCGCGGCATCACCCAGTGCGCAAATGGTGCGTCCGGCAATGTTGTCGGACACCGAGTTGAGCAGATCAAGGTCTTCCATCCGCCCTTGGCCATTTTCAATACGATGCACCACGCGGTACAGCCAGCCCGTGCCTTCGCGGCAGGGTGTGCACTGACCGCACGACTCGTGCTGATAGAAATACGACAGGCGCATCAGCGACTTGACCATGCAGCGCGTGTCATTCAGAACGATGACGGCGCCCGAACCCAGCATGGAACCTGCCTTGGCAATGGAGTCGTAGTCCATGGTGCAGTCCATCATGATGCTGGCCGGCAGAACCGGTGCCGACGAACCGCCGGGAATCACCGCCTTGAGCTGACGACCATCGCGCATGCCACCCGCCAGTTCGAGCAGGGTGGAAAACGGCGTGCCCATCGGCACTTCATAGTTGCCGGGCTTGGCTACGTCGCCAGACACCGAATAAATTTTGGTACCACCGTTATTCGGCTTGCCCACTTCGAGATAGGCCTGACCGCCGTTGCGGATGATCCAGGGCACTGCCGCAAAAGTCTCGGTGTTGTTGATTGTGGTCGGCTTGCCGTAGAGCCCGAAGCTGGCAGGAAAGGGGGGCTTGAAACGTGGCTGGCCTTTTTTGCCTTCAAGCGATTCCAGCAGGGCGGTTTCCTCGCCGCAGATATAGGCGCCAAAACCGTGCGATGCATGCAACTGGAAGCTGAACTGGCTGCCCAGGATGTTGTCACCCAGATAGCCCGCAGCCCGCGCTTGGCGCAGGGCGTCTTCGAAGCGGTCGTAGTCTTCAAAAATTTCGCCGTGGATGTAGTTGTAGCCCACGGTGATGCCCATGGCGAACGCGGCAATCGCCATGCCCTCGATCACGGCGTGCGGATTGAACCGCAGGATGTCGCGGTCTTTGAAGGTACCCGGCTCGCCTTCGTCGGAATTGCACACCAGATACTTCTGCCCCGGAAACTGGCGCGGCATGAAGCTCCACTTCAGCCCGGTCGGAAAACCGGCGCCACCGCGGCCACGCAAGGCCGAGGCCTTGACCTCCGCAATGACCTGCTCCGGTGTCCAGCCCTCGGTGAGAATTTTGCGCAGCGCCTGATAGCCATCACGCGCCAGATACCCGTCGAGCGCCCAGTTGTCGCCAGTCAAGTCGGCAAGGATTTGCGGCTGGATGTGTCGTCCGTGGAAGCAGCTTTCCTGCCCCGTGCTTTGTCCGAAAGGATGACTCATTTGGACTCCCCATTCGGCGTCGGCTCTGGCTTGGACTCTGGCGTCTGTCTGGCCGCCTCTGCGCGCAATTCTTGCACCAGGGCGTCGAGTCGCTCGGGGCGCATGAAGCTGCACAGACGGCGGTCGTTGACCAGCATGGCCGGCGCGTCACCACAAGCGCCCAGGCATTCCGACTCTTGCAAAGTGAACACGCCATCCGCCGTGGTCTCACCCAATGCGACACCCAACTTGTCGCTGAGATACTGCGCCGCCGTGTTGCCGCCGCTCAGTGCGCAAGGCAGATTGGTGCAGACGTTGAGCTTGAACCGCCCAACAGGCCGCGTGTTGAACATGTTGTAAAAGGTCACCACCTCGTGCACCGCAATGGGCGGCATACCGAGATACTCGGCCACGGCCCGCTCGGCCTCGGGCGAAACCCAGCCCTGTTCTTGTTGCACGATGGCCAGTGCGGCAATCACCGCTGACTGCTTTTGCTCTGCGGGATACTTGGCAACTTCCTGATCGATGCGTTGGCGCGTGGATTCGGACAACATCATGCGTTGCATGTCCTGCGTGATAGGTGAGCGGTCCATCAGCGATCAATCTCCCCGAAAACAATATCGAGCGTGCCGATGATGGCCACGACGTCGGCAATCATGTGGCCGCGCGACAATTCATCAAGCGCGGCGAGATGGGCGAAGCCGGGAGCGCGAATTTTGAGGCGATACGGCTTGTTCGCGCCATCCGAGACGAGGTAAATGCCGAACTCCCCCTTGGGATGTTCGACCGCCGCGTAGGCCTGACCTTCCGGAACCCGCATGCCTTCGCTGAACAGTTTGAAATGATGGATCAGCGCTTCCATGCTGGTCTTCATCTCTTCGCGCGCAGGTGCGGCAACCTTGTGGTTCTCGGTGATCACCGGGCCGGGGTTGACGCGCAGCCAATCCACGCACTGTTTGATGATGCGATTGGACTGACGCATTTCTTCCATGCGAACCAGATAGCGGTCATAGCAGTCGCCGTTCTTGCCAACCGGAATATCGAAGTCCATGCGGTCGTACACGTCGTAGGGCTGCGTCTTGCGCAAGTCCCACACCACACCCGAACCGCGCAGCATCGGGCCGGTCATGCCCAGATTCATCGCGCGCTCAGGCGTCACCACGCCGATGCCCACGGTGCGCTGTTTCCAGATGCGGTTGTCGGTCAGCAGGGTTTCGTATTCGTCGACATACGCAGGGAATCGCTTGGTGAAATCGTCGATGAAGTCCAGCAGCGAGCCCTGGCGTCCTGCATTGCGGGCTTCGACCGCGCGGGCGTTGCGGATCTTGGACTCGCCATACTGCGCCATGCTGTCAGGCAGATCGCGGTACACGCCGCCGGGGCGGAAATAGGCCGCGTGCATGCGCGCGCCGGAAACGGCCTCGTACATGTCGAACAGGTCTTCGCGCTCGCGAAAGGCGTAGAGGAAGACGGTCATCGCGCCGCAATCCAGGCCATGCGCGCCCAGCCACATGAGGTGGTTGAGCAGGCGGGTGATTTCGGCAAACATGACGCGGATGTATTGCCCGCGCTCGGGAACCTCAACGCCCAGCAGCTTTTCAATCGCCAGGCAATAGGCGTGCTCGTTGCACATCATGGACACATAGTCGAGCCGGTCCATATAGGGCAGCGCCTGGATATACGTCTTGTGCTCAGCCAGTTTTTCAGTGGCGCGATGCAACAGGCCGATATGCGGATCAGCGCGCTGCACCACCTCGCCGTCGAGTTCGAGCACCAGACGCAGCACGCCGTGCGCCGCCGGATGTTGCGGCCCGAAGTTCAGGGTGTAATTCTTGATGTCAGCCATCTCAGTGCCCCAGGCCATCACGGTGAACAACACCGAGCCCGCCATACCCGGATTCACGAATGATGCGCGGCGTCACCTCGCGCGGCTCAATGGTGACGGGCTGGTAAATCACCCGCTTGCTATCCGGGTCGTAACGCATTTCCACGGTGCCGGAAAGCGGAAAGTCTTTGCGGAACGGATGCCCGATGAAACCGTAATCCGTGAGGATGCGGCGCAGGTCGGGATGTCCCTCGAAAATGATGCCGTACAGATCGAAGGCTTCGCGCTCGAACCAGTTGGCGGCATTCCAGATATCGTTGACCGACGCCACCAGCGGCAGATCATCCTGCGGGCAACGCACGCGCACGCGCAAGCGCCAGTTGTGCTGCAACGACAGCAGATGCAACACCACCATGAAGCGTCCCTCTTCGTCGCGCGGGGTGTTGCCATACTGCGCATAGTCCACGCCGCACAGGTCGATCAGTTGTTCGAAGTGCAGCTCTGCGGCGTCCCGCAGGGAAAGGCAGGTGTCGCGATAGTGCGCCGGAGCAACGTCCAGAGTGAGTTCACCGACGTTCGCGTTCAAGTTCGTGATGCGTTCGCCCAGAGTGGTTCGCAGCGTGGTTTCGAGTTGTTTGAGCTTGCTGGTCATGGCTTCTGAAAAAAGTGGAGACGTGAGCTCAACGCGCAATGGTTTCCGTGCGGCGGATTTTGTTCTGCAACTGAATCAGGCCATACAACAGCGCTTCGGCCGTGGGCGGACAACCCGGCACATACACATCGACCGGCACGATGCGATCACAACCGCGCACAACCGAATAGGAGTAGTGGTAGTAGCCCCCGCCGTTGGCGCAAGACCCCATCGAGAGCACCCAGCGCGGCTCGGCCATCTGGTCATAGACCTTGCGCAGCGCAGGGGCCATTTTGTTGCACAGCGTTCCCGCCACGATCATCAGATCGGACTGGCGCGGACTCGGACGAAACACAATCCCAAAGCGGTCGAGGTCATAGCGCGCAGCGCCGGCATGCATCATCTCCACAGCACAACACGCCAGGCCAAAAGTCATGGGCCAGAGGGAGCCCGTCCGCGTCCAGTTGATCAGCTTGTCCGCAGAGGTGGTGATGAACCCCTCCTCCAAAACGCCTTCAATACTCATGATGCATTCCTTCCCAATTCATCAGACCGGCGCCGCAACGCAAGAGTTCATTGCAAGAGGGCTCACACCCGGGCTCACTCCCAATCGAGCGCCCCTTTTTTCCACTCGTAAATGAACCCGATTGTGAGGATGGCCAGGAAGATCATCATCGCCCAGAAGCCGACCTGGCCGATGTCCTTGAGGGCTACAGCCCAAGGAAAAAGGAACGCAATTTCAAGGTCGAACAAAATGAACAGGATGGCGACGAGGTAGTACCGCACGTCGAACTTCATCCGGGCGTCTTCAAAGGCCTCGAAGCCGCATTCATAGGGGGAATTTTTCTCGGCGTCAGGATGCCGCGGAGCAATGAAATAGCCGAGCAGTTGCGGCACGACGCCGACACCAATGCCCACCAGGATGAACAACAACACCGGCAGATATTGCTCAAGATTCATTGCACTCCATCTCCTGTTGTTATCTGGGCGAGTTGGAACCCTGCCCTTCAATCTTTTGGTGCCGACGGCGAGACTCGAACTCGCACAGCTTTCGCCACTACCCCCTCAAGATAGCGTGTCTACCAATTCCACCACGTCGGCTCAAAACCGGATACCACCCGAGCGCCACCACATGACTTGCGCGGCGAAGGCGGTCCAGCGCAACAAACAAAACAAGAGACAGGGTACGTCGATCTGCAGGGCGATCTACGGAGCGGCATTGGCACTGTTGTAACAACAGTGCACCGCCGACTGCCAACTTGTTGCGCGAGCAGCACATTCTCAATCTAAGAATGAATGTGCACGCACCGCGCGTGTCTTGTTACTGGATTTGCAAAACAGAAGAATCTTACATGGTTCCAGTGCGACGAAGCAACATGGAACATTGGGATATTGCGTTAGCGCAATGCCTCAATTCACGACGGATTGACAAGTCGCAGAGCTTGTGTTTGCTGCAGCGCACCATCCTCCGCATTTATTAACGTAGATCAAACAGAATTTACGGCGTTGTGGATGCGCTCGGCTTCGGCGTCGTGATTGCCTTGGACGCCGTGCTGACGGTCCCCGGAACGGTCGGGATCTGGCTGATCGGGCCGCTTGGCTTCGCCGGCGCGACAACAGAAGCCACGGGAGCCGGAGCTGCCAGCTTTTCCATCAAGCCGCCATCGCCAGAGTTCGCACGATTGCCGAAGTACGCCATCATCAGTGTGGACACAAAGAACAGCGTCGCCGCCACCGCGGTGCTGCGGCTCAGAAAATTGGCTGATCCGGTCGCGCCAAACAAGCTACCCGAGGCGCCGGAGCCAAAAGACGCCCCCATATCGGCACCTTTGCCGTGCTGCATCAGCACCAGAACAATCATCACCAGGGCAGACAGGATCTGCACCACCAGGGTCAAAGTCATCAGAATTTGCATTTATGCACTCAATCGCGCTTGGCGCGCTTCACAACATGACAAGATAAAAACAGGAGTGGCCCGCGCATCAATATGCCGCCTTCAGCGCGTCGCAGCGGTAATTGCCAGAAAATCGGACGCTTTCAGCGAGGCACCGCCAATGAGTCCGCCATCAATATCAGGCTGCGCGAACAGCACTTGCGCATTGTCCGGCTTGACACTGCCGCCATACAGAATGCGCACCTCGGCAGCCGCCCCGCCGACACTGCGCAGATGCGTGCGCAAGACGGCATGGACCTCTTGCGCCTGCTCCGGGCTGGCAGTGCGCCCGGTCCCAATCGCCCAGATTGGCTCGTAGGCCACGACGATGCGCCGTGTCTGCTCGCCAAGCAGGTGGGTGACAGCCTGCAACTGGCGCAGCACCACGGTGGAGGTTTCTCCAGCCTCGCGCTGTTCCAGGGTTTCCCCGACGCAGACGATGGGTGTCATTCCGGCCGCAAGCACACGCTCCGCCTTGGCCGCAACCAGCACATCGGATTCATGGTGATCTGCCCGGCGCTCGGAGTGGCCGACGATGACATAGCGGCAGCCAAACTCCTGCAACATGCTGACAGCGACTTCGCCGGTATGCGCACCGCTCGCGTGCATCGAACAATCTTGTGCACCTAGCGCGACCTGGCTGGTTTGCAGCAACTGTTGCACTTGCGACAAATAGGGAAAGGGCACGCAGACCGCCACTTCGCAGCGTGCGGTGGCGACGCCAGCAAGAACTTCACCCAATAGGGCCGTATTGCTCGCCAAGCTGCCATGCATTTTCCAGTTTCCCGCGACAAATTGCTGACGCATGTCTTGCTCCAATGTGATGTTGCCGTGTGCTGCCGCTCAAGCCCAGCGCACCACGAGTTTGCCGATGTGCTGGCCTTGTTCCATGCGCTGATGCGCTTGCACGATTTGCTCCGCCTGAAAAATTGTGTCCATGACGGGCCGTACTTGGCCCCGCTCAATCCAGGGCCAGACCGTTTCACGCAAGGCACGCGCGATCCCGCTCTTGAATTCCACGCTGCGTGCGCGCAAGGTGGATCCGGTGAGCGTCTGGCGCTTGCGCATCAACAGCCCCGCATCGATTTCTGCCTGCACTCCACCCTGAACGGCAATCACGATCAGGCGCCCGTCTTCGGCAAGGCAGCGTTGCTCGCGGGCGATATAACTGCCGGCCACCATATCGAGTACCGCATCCACACCGCGCTGCGCTGTATGGGTCTGAACCACATCGACAAAGTCCTGTGTGCGGTAGTTGATGGCCAGTTCGGCCCCGAGACGGATGCAGGCCGCGCATTTCTCGTCCGAGCCTGCCGTTGCGATGACGCGCGCGCCGGCGGCAACGGCCAACTGAATGGCCGTGGTGCCAATGCCGCTACTGCCGCCTTGCACCAACAGGGTTTCACCAGCCTGCAGTCGCCCACGCTCAAACACATTGTGCCAAACGGTCAACAGCGCTTCCGGCAAGGCGGCCCCCTGCTCCGGGCTCAGGCCTGCGGGCAAGGGCAGACACTGCCCAGTTGGCGCCACGCAATATTCGGCGTAACCCCCTCCCGCAACCAACGCGCACACCAGATCGCCCACCTGAAAGTCGGTGCCATCCAGATCGCCTGAAACGATCTCTGCGCACACCTCCAAACCAGGGATGTCGGGAGCGCCCGCTGGTGGCGGGTAGAGCCCGCGACGTTGCAGCACATCCGGCCGGTTGACACCGAACGCCCGAACGCGCAACAGCACCTCGCCCGCGCCCGCTTGCGGCAGGGGCCGCTCGCAGAGACGCAGAACCTCGGGGCCGCCGGGTTGGGAGATTTCGATGGCGCGCATGCGACGGGTTGCGAGCGGAATGTCAGACGCCAGGTTCGAGGTCGGCGTCTGCCGCGGCAGGTGCCACAGCCGGTGCCGATGCATCGGCAGCATCGCCCAGCAGCGCCTTGATCGACAGACGGAAGCGACCCTTGTCGTCGGTCTCGATGACCTTGACGCGAACCTTCTGGCCTTCTTGCAGATAGTCGCTGACCTTGTTGATACGCTCGTTGGCGATCTGCGAAATATGCAGCAGGCCGTCCTTGCCAGGCAGCACGTTGACCAGTGCGCCGAAGTCGAGAATCTTGACCACGGCACCGTCATACACCTGGCCCACTTCCACTTCGGCGGTGAGGTCGACGATGCGTTGCTTGGCGATCGCGGCCTTGTCGGCATCCGTCGAGGCGATGGTGATGGTGCCATCTTCGGCGATGTTGATCTGCGTGCCGGTTTCTTCAGTGAGCGCGCGGATGGTGGCGCCGCCTTTGCCGATCACATCACGGATGCGCTCGGGGTTGATCTTCAGGGTGTAGAGACGCGGCGCGAACTGCGAGACTTCTTCGCGCGCCCCGCCCACTGCCTGCTGCATGATGCCCAGGATGTGCATGCGGGCTTCGCGCGCCTGCGCCAGTGCCACCTGCATGATTTCGCGGGTGATGCCCTGAATCTTGATGTCCATTTGCAGCGCCGTTACGCCAGCGGCAGACCCCGCCACCTTGAAGTCCATGTCGCCGAGGTGATCTTCGTCGCCCAGGATGTCAGTCAGCACCGCAAAGCGATTGCCTTCCTTGATCAGCCCCATGGCGATGCCGGCGACATGCGCCTTCAGCGGCACGCCGGCATCGAGCAGCGCCAGACAGCCGCCGCAGACCGAGGCCATGGACGATGAGCCATTGGACTCGGTGACCTCAGACACCACACGCATGGTGTAGGCAAAGTCTTCCTTCTTCGGCAGCACGGCGAGTAGCGCGCGCTTGGCCAGGCGACCGTGGCCGATCTCGCGGCGCTTGGGCGTGCCAACGCGGCCGGTCTCGCCAGTGGCGAACGGCGGCATGTTGTAGTGCAGCAGGAAACGGTCGCGGTACTCGCCGCTCAGGGCGTCGATGATTTGCGCGTCCTGGTCGGTGCCCAGCGTGGCCACGGCCAGCGCCTGGGTTTCGCCGCGGGTGAACAAGGCGCTGCCGTGCGTGCGCGGCAGCACCGAGGTGCGGATGCTGATGGGACGCACGGTGCGGGTGTCGCGGCCGTCGATACGCGGCTCACCCGCGAGAATCTGGTCACGCACGATGCGCGCTTCCATATCGAACAGGATGCCGTCCACCTTGGTGCCGTCTGCATCCACTCCGGCCTCGGCCAGACCGGTGCGCACCTTGCCGGTCATGTCGCGCAGTGCCTGGGTGCGGGCTTGCTTTTGGGTGATTTTGTAGGCAGCGCGCAGATCGTCGCCCGCCAAGGCCTGAATGCGATCGATCAGCGCCTGATCCTTCTCGGGAGCGGTCCAGTCCCAGGCGGGTTTGCCGCCGTCGCGCACCAGTTCATGGATCACGTTGATCGCGGTCTGGAACTGCGTATGACCAAACATCACGGCTTCGAGCATGACCTCTTCAGACAACTGATCGGCCTCACTCTCGACCATCAGCACTGCAGATTCCGTTCCTGCGACCACCAGCTCCAGGCGGCTGTTGGCCAGCTCGGCGCGGCTGGGATTGAGCACATATTCGCCGTTGACATATCCCACGCGGGCAGCGCCCACCGGGCCGTTGAACGGCAGGCCGGAGACCGCCAGCGCCGCGCTGGTCGCCAGGAGGGCGGGGATGTCCGCCTCGACTTCCGGGTTGATCGACAGCACATGCACGACCACCTGGACTTCGTTGAAATAGCCTTCGGGGAACAGCGGACGAATCGGGCGGTCAATCAGGCGCGAGGTCAGGGTCTCGTTTTCGCTCGGACGCCCTTCCCGCTTGAAAAAGCCGCCCGGAATGCGACCCGCAGCATAAGTTTTTTCGATGTAGTCGACGGTCAGCGGGAAAAAGTCCTGCCCCGCCTTTGCGGTGCGCGCCCCGACCACGGTGGCGAGCACCACGGTATCGTCCATATTGAGCAGCACGGCGCCACTGGCCTGGCGAGCGATCTCACCCGTTTCCATCGTGACTTGATGGCGGCCCCACTGGAATGTTTTGACGACTTTATTGAACATGGCAAACTCCTGGTCAGAATGCAATCGCCGCCGTCCACGAAGCCGAACCTTCGACTCCGCGTTGAGCGCAGACACATCCGTTGAAATACCCGGCGGAGTGATGCCATTCCAGCGATGCCCGGTTTTTCCGGAACATCGGTGGAATGACACGGGTCACACCGCCACCTAAAAACGATCGAAACAAATACAAAAAACGCCTGTGCCGGAAAACTCTCACAGGCGTTCTTGCAACACGGGCACTTATTTACGCAGACTGAGCTTGGCGATCAGGGCGCGATAGCGATCCGCGTCCTTGCCTTTCAGATAGTCGAGCAGTTTGCGACGGCGGCTCACCATCTTCAACAGACCGCGGCGGCCATGGTGATCCTTGGCATGCGTTTTGAAGTGATCGGTGAGGTCGTTGATGCGCGCGGTCAGCAAAGCAACCTGCACTTCCGGGGATCCGGTGTCACCCGTTCCGCGGGCATTGTCGGCGACGATTTGCGCCTTGTTGAGATCAGCTACAGACATATTAGTTTCCTGTAAGAGAACACGCGAACGCAGAAGAAACCATTCCGCGCCGTGAAAGGTGAAAGCTGTGCATTCTAGCCATAACGCACAGCGCCTTCAAAACCTGCGCTCCTCAACAAAGACGAGAAAGCACTTTGCGCCGCCACGGCACGGCGAACGCTTCTGGCGCTTTGCGTGTGCGGGCGGCCGTACTGCGGATTAATTCACGACGCGCCGATTTTGTTGGCGCCCTGCTGCCGGCAACACGCGGAACCGGTTTACAGTGCGTTTACACACCACTTCTCGCACAGCCAATCGCGCCATGCGCATTCAACTCCTCTCTGACCTGCACCTCGAAACCGAGACCTTCGCACCACAAGCGGCCGCAGAGGCTGATCTGCTCGTGCTTGCGGGCGACATTGACGCCAATCACACGCAAATCGATCGGTTCAAAGACTGGCCCGTTCCCGTCCTTTATGTGCCGGGTAATCACGAGCATGACC
>JAFGXB010000291.1 GCA_016936875.1 Burkholderiaceae bacterium
GAGCACATCCGCCAGAAAACGCACCACGCGCCCCCAGCGCCCGTGGCCATACTCTCCCAGATAAATGCCGGTGAGCACGCCGATGGGCGCGGCAAACAGCAAGGCGCCGCCGCTGAGCACCAGCGTGCCTTCTATGGCGTTGAGCAAACCGCCGCTGATGCCATTGGTCACCTGGGTAAACAGCGCGGGCGAAACCGCCGCCCCGCCCTTCACCAAGGTCATCCACAGAATATCGGCCAGGGGAACGACCACGATGCCAAAGGCCGTCACACAAAGGACGGCAAACAGTGCATTGAACACCCGACGCTTGCGCTGCAAACGGCTGGAGCGATCAGACACGGTGGATGCGGATGCGGCTGGTGAGGAGGCGAGCGATGACATTGACGATGACCGCGATGATGAGCAGAACCAGGGCAATTTCGGCCAGCGAGCGCACGGCCATTCCGCTGGGGTCTTGCAAGGCACTGTCGAGTTG
This sequence comes from Burkholderiaceae bacterium, assembly GCA_016936875.1. Lineage (GTDB taxonomy): Bacteria > Pseudomonadota > Gammaproteobacteria > Burkholderiales > Burkholderiaceae_C > Thiomonas. Next base: position 476 of record JAFGXB010000291.1, read on the forward strand.
GGAGGCAATGAACGCCGCCATGCTGGTGATGGGGCTGTAGATGGTGTCCGGCAGGTAATTCAGCGCCCCGCCGCTGACCATGAGCACGGCCATGGTCTCGCCCAGCGCACGGCCAAGCGCCAGAATGACCGCACCGATCAAGGGCACCCGCACGGCGGGCAGCAGAATTTTGAGCAGCACTTCAGCGCGCGTCGCACCAAGCGCAAAACTCGACTCGCGCATCTCGTTCGGCACACGTTTGAGCGCCTCGACCAGGGTGCTGGTAATGACCGGCAGCACCATGATGGCGAGTACCAGCCCAGCAGTCAACAAGCCATAGCCACTGGTGGCGGGCACGGCAAAAAACGGAACGAAGCCGAGCGCGCGCTCCAGAAAAGGGGCAATGTGCGTCAGCACCAATGGGGCCAGAATCTCCAGCCCCCACAGGCCATAGACCACACTGGGCACCATGGCCAGCAGTTCCACGACCTGCGTGAAAGCGCTGCGCAATTGGTGCGGCGCGTAATCGTTCAGAAAGAGCGCTACACCGATACCGACAGGCACGGCGAGCAGCAGCGCAATCGCGGAACTCGCCAGGGTGCCAACGATGAAGGCCCAGATGCCATAAGTCGCCCCGATGGGCACCTCGAATCCGTTGCGCTTTACCGGGTTGGAATACAGATTGCCGAGGCTCCAGGTCTCGGTGGTGAGAAAGTGCACACCGTTGAACTGGATTGCCGGCCAGGAGTAGATCGTGAGGAACAGCAGAACAGCCAGCAGCGCCAGGGGAATCAGCGTGGAGACGGCAAGTAATCCGGAGCGAAACACGCGCATGGCAGATCGGTCAACTCATCAAAAAAACAGATCCGGGCGCACCCGATCGGGCGGCCCGGAGAACACGGCGTCAAACTATTTATTGAATCTTGGCGATTTGCGCCTTGCTCAGCTCTTGAATGCGTGCGGGCAGCGCGATGAAGCGCACCTGATCCAGATACTTGGCCGCATTGCCGCCCTTGCTTTCCACTGCCCAGCCGAGGAATTCCTTGATGGCCTTGGCGGTTTCCGGATTGGCTTGCTTGGCGTTGACGATGGCGTACTCGTAGTTGATGATGGGATAGGAGTCCGCACCTTCCGAGAACACCAGGCTGATGCGCTCATCCGTTGGCGTCTTGGCGATCAGGCCCGAAGCAGCCGCTCCAACGGTCTTGGCGGTGGGCAGCAGGAAATGCCCTGCCTTGTTCTTGATCATCGCAGTGCCCAGGCCCGCCTTGGCGATTTCGGCATGGAAGCTCACGCCGATATAGGCCACCGAGTAAGGCGTGCTCTGGCAAGCCTGCACCATGCCGGGGTTGCCGTTGGCACCCACACCGCCCTGCACTGCCGGCCAGGAGATCGAGGTGCCGAAGCCCACGCTGTCATTCCACTTGGGGGTGGAGAACGAGAGGTACTGGCTGAAAATGAAGGTGTCGCCGCTGCCGTCGGTGCGGTGAATCGGCACGATGGCGTGGTTGGGCAGTTTGACGCCGGGGTTCATCGCCTTGATGGCCGCGTCGTCCCAGTTTTTGATGCTGCCGTCATAAATCCCGGCCAGCACCGGGCCGTCGAGCTTGAGGTGCTTGTTGTTCAGGCCCGGAACGTTGTAGTTGATGGTTTGCGCAGAAATGGCCAGCGGGATGTTGAGGATGCTGGGATTCTGCTTGATCTGTGCGTCCGCCATATAGGCGTCGGACGCGCCGATCTGCGCCACGCCAGAGATGGCTTCGGCGATCCCGGTGCCGCTGCCCGTGCCCTGTGTGGTGATCTTGATGTCGCCGTGCATCTTGGTGTAGTCGGGCACCCAGAGGTTGAACAGCGGATACAGCAGCGTGGAGCCTGTTTCAAGCAGGGAAACTTGTCCGGCTTGCGCAGGCAGTGCGAAAAATCCGGTGGCGAAGGACAGCCCAGCAACAGCCAGAGCGGCTTTGATCTGGGTGCGGCGGGCAGGATTGTGGGACATTGTGTTCTCCGAAGTTGCAAATCCCGCGAAACGTCGCGGGGCACGGATGCCATTTCAGGCTCCGAATATGACAACTCCGTGATACGCGACGTCTGGTTACGACTCTGACATCTCGTCTTCCACCAATCAATAACCTGGCGGAGTGCCTACCTCACGTCAATCTCATTCCAGCAGCGCCGATTTCAGCGCCGCCGCCACTTTTTCGCCTTGCGCCTGCTCAGGATGTTCCACCATGATGCGCAGCACCGGCTCGGTGCCCGAGGGGCGAATAAGCACCCGCCCGCTGCCATTGACCATCCCTTCGGCGGCGGCACGCGCCTGCGCAAAACCGGCGTGGTTTTTCCAGTCGAGGCCAGCCGGCAGCTTGACGTTGAGCAGCGTCTGCGAATAGAGCTGCACCGCCTGCAATTGCTCGCCCAAACTGCGCCCAGTGCGCACCACCAACTCAAGCATCTGCAGGGCGGCGACGATGCCATCGCCAGTCGTATGGCGGTCAAGCAGCAACATGTGCCCGGAACCCTCGCCGCCCAATTGCCAACCACGGGCCAGCAACTCCTCAAGAACATAGCGATCGCCCACGGCGGCGCGCACGAACTCCATGCCCTGCGCCTGCAGCGCCTTCTCCACCGCCAGATTGGTCATCAGCGTGCCGACCACGCCTGCGGGTTTTCGGTCCATGGCAAGCAGATAGAGCAGCTCGTCGCCATTGAACAGGCGGCCATGGCGATCCACGAGTTGCAGGCGGTCCGCGTCGCCGTCGAGCGCAATGCCGTAGTCCGCATGGTGCGCGCGCACCGCGCGAATCAGCGCATCAGGGGCTGTGGCGCCAACGTCTTTATTGATGTTGAAGCCGTCGGGCTGCGCGCCGATGGCAATGACCTCGGCGCCAAGTTCATGAAACACCGCGGGGGCGATGTGATAGGCCGCGCCATGCGCGCAATCGATCACCAGCCGCAGACCCTTGAGGGTGAGATGGTTTGGAAACGTGCTTTTGCAGAATTCGATATAGCGCCCGGCCGCGTCCTCCAGCCGCCGCGCCTTGCCGAGCTGCTCAGACGGCACACAGCCTTCAGCTTCCGGCAAGGCGGCTTCAACCTCAAGCTCCCAGACGTCTGGCAATTTGCTGCCGCCGGCCGAAAAAAACTTGATGCCATTATCCGCAAACGGGTTGTGTGATGCGCTGAGCACCACCCCCAGATCCAGCCGCAACGCCCGCGTGAGATACGCCACGCCCGGGGTTGGCAGCGGGCCAACCAGCACCACGTCGCACCCGGCTGCGGCAAAACCGCATTCCAGCGCCGCCTCCAACATATAGCCGCTGATGCGGGTGTCCTTGCCAATCAGCACCGTGGGGCGCTGCACACCCTGTGCTCTCAAAACCTTGCCAGCGGCATGTCCCAAGCGCAAGCCAAACTCCGGCACGATCGGGCTTTTGCCCACAAGACCGCGCACACCATCGGTACCAAAATACTTTCTGCTCATCGCCTCTCCAAGAGTTGACTCCGCGCACGGCCCGCAGGGCGGGCTCAAACGCGCATGGCACGCCACACTTTAATCGCGTCCACCGTCGGGCCAACATCATGCACACGCACGATCTGCGCACCTGATGCAATGCAGGCCAGCGCGGCCGCAAGGCTGCCGGCCAATCTGTCGGTCACCTTGCGCCCAGCCATCGCCCCCAACATCGACTTGCGCGACACGCCGATCAGCACCGGATAACCCTCGGCTACCAGACTGTTCAGCGTATGCGCCAGTGCGAGATTGTGTTCGAGCGTCTTGCCAAAGCCAAACCCCGGATCGAGGGCGATGCGCGATGGCGCAACGCCAAGCGTCCTAAGAACGTCCGCACGCTCCAGCAGAAAAGTACGGACTTCGCGGCCAACATCGTCATAGTGCGGCGCCTGCTGCATTGAACCCGGCTCACCCTGCATATGCATCAGACAGACGCCCGCTGTCGATGCTGCGACCGCCTCCTGCGCGCCCGGCACGCGCAAGGCATGAATATCGTTGATGATGTCCGCGCCCAGCGCAAGCGCCCGGCGCATGGTGTCGGGCTGATAGGTATCGACCGAGATGGGAATATTCCATCGCACGAGCTCGCGCAGGACAGGCGCAATGCGCGCCCACTCCTGCTCATGCGACAGGCGTGGCGAGCCAGGGCGCGATGACTCGCCACCGATGTCGAGAATGTCTGCCCCCTGATCGCGCAAGGACTGTGCATGGGCGATCGCCTGGCGCGCCTCGGCATGCTGCCCCCCGTCGGAAAACGAATCCGGGGTGACGTTGACTATTCCCATGACCAATGGCGCTTGCAATTGCAGTCTGAAGCGCCCCGCTTGCCAGTGGTCGGCCATCGGCTTGACTCCAAAAAAAAGGCCCGGTCGTGCGCCGGGCCTTGGTGGATGGAAAGACGCTCAGGCGGCTGTGGCCGAGGGAGCCTCGGTTGCCGTTCCCGCAGAGGGTGCGGGCGGCACTTTTGGCGCAGAGGTCGGGCCGCTGCTGGGCGGCAGCTTCGGCGGGCGCGGCTCGCGGCCCGCCATGATGTCTGTCAACTGGTCCGAGTCGATGGTTTCCCATTCGAGCAAGGCCGCAGCCATGGCGTGCATCTTGTCCTTGTTTTCCTCGATCATGCGACGGGCAAGAGCGTATTGCTCGTCAATGATGCGGCGAATTTCCGAGTCCACTTTTTGCATGGTCTGTTCCGACATATGCGTGGTCTTGGTAATGGAACGGCCGAGAAACACTTCGCCTTCATTTTCGGCGTACACCATGGGGCCGAGAGACTCGGTCATGCCGTAGCGCGTGACCATGTCGCGGGCAAGCTGCGTGGCGCGCTCAAAGTCATTTGAAGCGCCAGTGGTCATCTGGTTCATGAACACTTCTTCGGCAATGCGTCCACCAAACAGCACGGAAATCATGTTGAGCATGCGATCCTTGTCCATGCTGTAACGGTCTGTCTCCGGCAACTGCATGGTCACTCCCAAAGCGCGACCACGGGGAATGATGGTGACTTTGTGCACCGGATCGGACTTGGGCAGCAACATGGCCACCAGCGCATGACCAGACTCGTGATAGGCCGTGTTGCGGCGCTCTTCTTCAGGCATGACCATGCCCTTGCGCTCCGCCCCCATCATGATCTTGTCTTTCGCGCGCTCGAAATCCTCCATCTCGACCACACGCCCGTTGCGGCGTGCGGCGAACAAGGCCGCCTCGTTGACCAGGTTGGCGAGATCCGCGCCGGAGAAACCCGGGGTGCCCCGCGCCAGAATGTCTGCACGAATATCGGTACCAACCGGGATTTTGCGCATGTGCACTTGCAAAATCTGCTCACGACCACGAATGTCTGGCAGGGTGACATAGACCTGGCGGTCGAAACGGCCCGGGCGCAGCAGCGCGGGGTCAAGAATGTCAGGGCGATTGGTCGCGGCGACCACGATGACGCCCAAATTGGTGTCGAACCCGTCCATCTCGACCAGCATCTGATTGAGGGTCTGCTCGCGCTCGTCATTGCCACCGCCGAGACCCGCACCACGATGCCGCCCCACCGCATCGATTTCGTCAATGAAAATGATGCAGGGCGCGTGCTTCTTGGCGTTTTCGAACATATCGCGCACACGCGATGCGCCTACGCCGACGAACATTTCGACAAAGTCCGAGCCAGAAATGGTGAAGAACGGCACCTTGGCTTCGCCAGCAATACTTTTGGCGAGCAGGGTCTTGCCGGTTCCCGGAGGGCCAACCAGCAGCACGCCGCGTGGAATTCTGCCGCCAAGTTTCTGGAATTTCTGCGGATCTTTGAGGAAGTCGACCAGCTCCTTCACGTCTTCCTTGGCTTCGTCACAACCTGCCACATCGGCAAAGGTGACGTTATTGCTGGATTCATCAAGCAGGCGCGCTTTCGATTTGCCGAAACTGAACGCACCGCCGCGTCCGCCACCCTGCATCTGGCGCATGAAATAGACCCACACCCCAATCAGCAGCAGCATGGGGAACCAGGAAATGAAAATCTGCGTCAGGAACGATTGTTCTTGGCGCGGGGCGCCAACCACCTCGACGCCATCCTTGACCAGATCGCCAACCATCCACAAGTCGCCCGGCGAGGTGAGATTGAAACGCCGTCCCTCGGATGTGGTCACATCCAGGATGCCGCTTTGGTGAACGACCACCTTTTTGATCCGCCCGGATTTGGCATCCTGCATGAACTGTGTATAGCTCACGGCGTCTGTGGCCTGCTGAGGGCGGTCGAACTGTTTGAACACTGTGAACAGCACGAGGCCGACCACAAGCCAGATCGCAATTTTAGAAAACCATTGATTATTCAAAACCAACCTCCAGAAACAGGGCAAGCGCAGATGCAAGAGATGCTGCGCATTTTAGGCATTTCAAGAGCGGGGCGCAGAGAAACCAGAAAACCGATCTTCCAAAATGGGCTATTGATTTCATCAATCCGATCGAATTTGACAAATAGCAAACCCTGCCGAGCCTAGAAAACACCGGCCCGCCTTACCCGACGGCCTGTTTGAGCACACGCGCCAGGATGAAGGTCTCTGCCGATTTGTCTCGCGATGCCTGCGGCTTCACCGCCTTGACCTGCTGGAATGCCTGCTTGAATTCCTTGACGCTCTGGCTGTAATAACTGCCGTGAAACGTCTTGATGACCATCGCGCCTTGCGGCTGCAACCAGCGCTTGGCGAAATCCAGCGCCAACTCACTCAGGTGTTCGATGCGGGCGGCATCGGCTGAAGGGATGCCGGTCAGATTCGGCGCCATGTCCGACAGCACCACGTCCACTTTGCGCCCGTTGAGCAGCGCTTCCAGCGCATTCACCACAGCATCTTCCCGGAAGTCGCCTTGCAGAAAATGCACGTCGGGCACCGGGTCCATCGGCAGAAGATCGAGGGCGAAAATGGTGCCCTGCAACACGCCATTGCGCATCAGGCGGTTGCGTGCGTATTGCGACCAGGAACCCGGCGCACTGCCTAGATCCACAACGATCTGGCCAGACCGCAGCAGCCCTTCCGCTTCGTCGATCTCTTTGAGTTTGTACGCGGCACGCGCGCGATACCCATCGCGCTGCGCCATCTTCACATAGGGATCGTTGAGATGATCCTGCAGCCAGGCTTTGCTGAATTTGTTTTTCTTCGCGCTCGACATGGATTCTTCAAGGACAATAGGGAATTAAAACTTCAAAAAAGCGCGGCACACCAACAAGTGGCCGCGCGCAAGCCTCATGACCACATTGGAACTCACACCGCAGTTGCGCAGCGCTTTACGCGCTCAGGCCCACCCACTCAAGCCTGTGGTGCTGATTGGCGAGCAAGGTCTCAACCCGGCGAATATGGCCGAGATTGATCTAGCGCTCAAATCGCACGGACTGATCAAGGTCCGCGTGTTTGGTGACAACGCAGAAGCGCGCGCCATCATTCTGCAAACCATTTGCGAGACTCTGGGTGCGGCGTCCGTGCAGACCATCGGCAAGTTATTGGTGATTTACCGCCCACAGCCGAAAACACCGAAAGAGCAGCGGGATGAAGAGGCACCAGACGCCAAACGCGGCAGGTCTCCGCGCACCGTCAAGCTGGTGGTGCCTTCCAGCAGCCCGACTCACCGTGCCAAGGTCAAGCGCATTACCTTGCTCGGCAATCAGCGCCTGACCGCCACCGGAAAAATCAAACGCGCCAAGCCGCGTCTGAGCAGCGCAAAAAAATCGTCGCGCGGCTGACTCGCGGCACACGCAACCACTCAC
>JAFGXB010000292.1 GCA_016936875.1 Burkholderiaceae bacterium
CATACGGCGCGGGAATGGCACCAGGGATGTGCGCTGTGTCTGGCGCGGCGGCGTCATCGCGAATGTCCACGATCTGCACCGCAGCGCGCCGTGCAGCCAGCGCCGGGGCCGAGATCAACGGGCCGAAGGCGGACGCCTGCTGCGCCAGCGGCGCGGCGCTCACGCCCTGCTGCAGCGCCCAGGCCGCGAGCAGCCAGAACAGCACGCAGCCGCGCCGGATGCGTTGCCAGCGGCCGCGGTGCGCAGTCGCGGGCGGTGCGCTGGAGGAGGTCGTCTCTGGCAGGCCCGGCGCTGCCGGTTTGTGCAATGGAATGGTGTGTTTCATAGGGCACATTTTGGGAACGCCGCGCGCAGAAGGGAACGATAAAGTTGTCATGCCCATCCAACCGTGCGGAATAAGGGCCGGCCATCGCGGCCAAGCTGGCGTGCTTCTGCGCGCGCACACACTCCGGGAAAACGTGAAAATTTCGGCAGACTTCGCCATCTGGCGAGTGCTACGCTTTACATTACTTTTCCTTTTTGTTCGACCAGCCCAATGTCCTGTGTTGCGAGGTCGCCGTGACGGCGCCAGCATCTCCCGTCTTGCCCAGCGCGGCCTGGATCGAGCAGCTGCCCGCGTCTGTCGCCATGCTGGTGGGCGACACCGTGCGCTATGCCAACGCAGCGGCGCTGCGGCTGTTGCGGGCGCAGCAGCCGGGCGATGTGGTGGGCAAGTCGGTCGAAGCCTTCATTCATCCCCTCGATCTGCACCGCGCACTTGCCCGTCTGCGCCACGCGGAGGGCGGCGGCATCAACCCGGTGACCGAAATTCGCGCCTACACCTGCACCGGCGCGCCGCTGATGCTGGCCATGAGCAGCGCCATCGTGGAAATGGATGACCAGCGTGCGGTGCTGGCGACCTTTCTCGACATGACCGAGCGCGCCGCCATGGAGCAGCGCCTGCGCCAGACCGATGAAGACTTTCAGCGCATGATGAACACCATGCAGGACGTGTTCTATCGCACCGACGCGCAGGGCATCACCCGCTATGTCTGCCCGGCGGTGAAGAACGTGCTGGGCTATACCGCCGAGGAAATCATCGGCCTGCCCGCTGCGGCGTTCTATCCCGACCTCGCCGAGCGCGACGCGCTGGTGGCCGAGATCAGAAAGCACGGTGCGGTGCACGACTTTCCTGGCCGCATGCGCCGCCGGGACGGCGTGATCATCGACATTTCCATCAGCACCCAGGCGCTGCGCGACGAGCGCGGCAACTATGCCGGGGTTGAAGGCATCTGGCGCGACATCACCGAACGCAAGCGGCTGGAACGCCAGCTCGAACATCTGGCCACGCGCGACAGCCTGACAGGCATCCACAACCGGCGCAGCATTCTGAGCACGCTGGAACAACGTCTGCAACGCAAGGCGCCGCTGTCCGTGCTGCTGCTCGACCTCGATTTTTTCAAGCGCATCAACGACCGCTTCGGCCACGCCGGGGGCGATTGCGTGCTGCACCGATTCGCCGGGCTCATCGATCAGGAACGGCGCAGCCGCGATGATTTCGGGCGGCTCGGCGGCGAGGAATTTTTGCTGATTCTCGACGGCGCGGACGCGGCCGAGGCGCTGCAGATCGCCGAGCGTCTGCGCGCCGCAGTGAGCGCGCAGGCCATCGCGCTGCCTGATGGGCAGGAGGTGCAGCTGACGGTCAGCATCGGGTTGACGCAGGCCCAACCCGCAGACCACGGCGCCAGCGACGTGCTGCTGCGCGCCGACCGCGCGCTCTACCGCGCCAAACAGCAAGGACGCGACCGCGTGTGTGGGTAGATCTCCGCAGGCGGGGCCGCCCCAAGTGCGTCTTTGCCCCCTGGGGGAGAGCCGCACCAGCGCGGCGATCGGGGGGGTAGATCAATACTCGTTCTTGATTCCGCCCGCCAGCGCCACAAAGGCGCGGGCAGCCACCGCCACAAAGGGCCTTAGCCACCACGGGGCGCGGGTGCGCAGGCGCTCGGGGGTGTTGATCGGCAGGGAGCGGGCGATCTGGCTTTCGATGTGCGCACCCAGCTCGCGGGCGAAGGCGCGGTCGCGCACCGCCAGATTGGCTTCGAGGTTGACCAGCAGCGACAGCGGGTCGATGTTGGAGCTGCCCACCGTGGCCCAGTCTTCATCCACCACGGCCACCTTGGCATGCAGGTAGGCGGGGGTGTACTCAAAAATGTGCACGCCGGCATGCAGCATTTCGCCATACAGCGCCCGCGCAGCCCAGCCGGCCATGCGGTAATCAATCCGTCCCTGCAACAGCAGGTTGACGCGCACGCCCCGCGCGGCGGCATTTTTCAGCGCCTGGCGAAAGTCGAGCCCGGGATAGAAGTAGGGGCTGACGATGAGCACGCGGCTGCGCGCCCGGTTGATGGCGTGAACGTAGCTGTGCTCGATGGCGCGGCGCTGTGAGAAGTTGTCGCGCACCACCAGGGCGGACAGGCTCTGCGCAAGGCTGATCGGCGTGCGCCGTGGGCTTGTTCTGGGTGTGGCTGTATCCGCCGGGGGCTGGTTGGGCCGCAGCGGTGCGCCGTCTTCATCCGCAGACGGGTTGGCGTTACCCCAGTCGAGCAATTCCTGCCAGTAGGCACGCTGGTTGGGCGAGTTGTCGAACACGCCGGGGCCGGGCAGCTTGCGCAGGCGGCGTTGCAGGCTGCCGGCCAGCACGGTGCGCAGCCAGAGCCGCTGCATGAGCCATTGCGTCTGCCGGGCGAGGTGGCCCTGGTATTGCACCGCGTAGTCGAGACGGGGCTGCGCGCTCCAGCCGTGATGCACGTCGAGCCGGTCGTCGATGAGGTTGATGCCGCCGATGAAGGCGGTGTGCGCGTCCACCACGCAGAGCTTGCGGTGCAGTCGCCGCCAGCGTGCGCGCTGGATCACGTCCGGCCACTTGCGCCAGGGACGGAACACCATGAATTCCACCCCGGCTTCCGCGAACCGGCGCGACAGCAGATCGACGCTGAGGCCGGAGCCCAGGCCGTCCACCAGCACGCGCACCTGCACCCCGCGCTGCGCGGCGTCGCACAGGGCGCTGGCGATGCCCAGCGCCACGTCATCGGTATGGAAGATGTAGGTTTGCAGCCAGATGCTGTGGCGCGCCTGGTTGATGGCATCCGACAGGGCGGGAAACAGGGCGGCGCCGTAGGGCAGCAGGCGGGGCATGGCGCCTTCGGTCCAGTTCAGCGGCAGGTCGTCCAGCGTGGGGTCTGGCGCCGGAGTTTGAGGGGGTTCTTGCGTCGGGTCTGGCGATGGCGCGGGCTGTGGCTGCTCGGCGGTGCGGTCTGACGGGACGCTCACGCCGCGATTCCCGCTGGGCGCGCCGCTGGCTCGGACGCTGTTGCCTGCGGGCACTCGGGCGCGGTGCAGCGCAGCGCGGCCAGCAGCGGCGCGTGGTCGGACAGGCGCGCCCAGCCTCGCCCCCAGCCCAGGCCGATTTCACCGGCGACCAGGCCGCGGGCGTAGATGCGGTCGAGCGGCATCAGTGGCAGGCGCGCGGGATAGGTGCGCACGCGCTTGTGCCACGCGGTTTTGCCATTGGCCTTGAGCGGCGGCTCGCTCACGTCCGCCAGGCCTTGTTGCAGCAACTGCGGGCCGATGCGGCCATGCCAGTCGTTGAAGTCGCCGGCGACGATGAGTGCGGCCTGCGGCGGCACTTCGGCGGCGATGTAATCGAGCAGCCGCGTGGTTTGGCGCTGGCGGCTGACCGCGAACAACCCGAAGTGCACCACGATGCAATGCAGTGGCCCGCCCTTGGGCAGCGCCACCTGCACATGCAGCAAGCCGCGCTGCTCGAAGCGGTGATCCGACACATCGCAATGCGCAATGTCGATGATGGGGTAGCGCGACAGCAGCGCGTTGCCGTGCTCGCCCTGCCGGGTGCAGGCATTGGTGCGGTAGGCAGCGTGCATGCCCAGCGCGTCTCCCAGAAAATCATGTTGCGGCTGGGCGGGCCAGCCGCTCAGGCGGCGGGCGTTGCGCTGATGCAGAAACTGCACTTCCTGCAAAAACACCAGATCGGGCTGCAGCCCCTGCAGCGCGGACTGCAAGTCCAGAATGCTGGCGCGTTTGGCCGGGCCGTGGCCGAGCACGCCCTTGTGGATGTTGTAGGAGGCAACGCGCAATTCCATGATGGATCGTCTCTCAGCGGCGCGCAATCTGGTGCTGCGCCCGGCGGGGTAACTGGCGGATGGCGTCGGCGTTCGACGCTGAAAAACAGCGCCCGGCGGCCTCATGCCACGGCAGCCATATCAGCGCCCGGTGCTCGCGCTCGGCCAGTGTGATCGGCGTGCCCGCGGGCACTTCCAGGCTGAACACATGCTCGGTGTTTTTCCACACGCCGGGCGGGTAGCGGTGCCGCCACAGCGGATAGATCTCGTACACATTGGCCAGTTGCCAGTCGCGCAGCGCGGACTGTGGCACGGCCGCGCTGCCTGCGCGGATGCCGGTTTCCTCTTCCACCTCGCGCAGGGCTGCGGCAGCCAGCGGTTCATCGCGCGCATCGATGCTGCCGGTCACACTCTGCCAGAAGCCGGGCTGCCTGGCGCGCTCGATCAGCAGCACGTCGAGCGCGGGCGTGTGGATCACCACCAGCACGGACACCGGAATTTTTTGCCCGGAGGCGGGCGGGGAGAGGGGGGTGTGTAGCGAAGCGTCCATGACGCGCATCTTAAGGAAGGACGTGGCGGATTGTCCCGCGCTGTTGCGGCCGCAAAGACCAAGGCCCCGGCGGATGCCGAGGCCTTGGTGGGATGCCGCATCAGACGATGTGATCGGCAAGAAATCCCGCGCGGGATGTCTTGCCGGATCGGCGAACGGGTTGGGCTTAGATGGACTTCTTGGAGAAGTACCAGTCGGTCACTTCCATGCCCAGCGAAGCGCCCTGGGTCACGCGCTCTTCAGCGGCGGCGGAGGTCTTCGGCGGGGGCACGATGACCTTGTCGCCCGGGCACCAGGCTTCCGGTGTGGCCACGCCGTGCTTGTCGCTGGTCTGCAGGGCTTGCAGCAGGCGGACGAACTCGTTGATGGAGCGGCCATTGCTCATCGGGTAGTACACCATGGCGCGCAGCACGCCGTTGGGGTCGATGAAGAAGGTGGCGCGCACGGCCTGGGTGTCGGCGGCGCCGGGGTGGATCATGCCGTAGGCACGGGCCACGTCCATCTTCAGGTCTTCGATGATGGGGAAGGGGATGTCTACGCCGAAGTGTTGCTTGATGGAGCGCACCCAGGCCAGGTGGGCGAAGATCGAGTCGATCGACAGGCCGAGCAGCTCGCAGTTCATCGACTTGAAGGTTTCCGCTTCACGGGCGAAACCCATGAACTCGGTGGTGCACACCGGGGTGAAGTCGGCCGGGTGCGAGAACAGGATCAGCCACTTGCCTTTGTAGTCGGCCAGGGTGCGTTGGCCGTGGGTGGTCACGGCGTTGAAGTTGGGCGCGGGTTGGTTGAGCTGGGGCAGGCCGGAGATTTCTGTGGTTTGTTCCATGATTGAGTTCCTGGTGGTGGGTCAAAAAAACGCGGCGGGTTCGCCGTTGAGAAAGAAGTTTAGGGATAACCCTGAAATTGATCCAATCGATTGTTCTAATCAAACAGTTAGGAAAAACACATAATGAAAACAGCTCCCTGATGAAAGATTGTGCGCTGACAAATCGACCATCTTGTGACAGGGGAGCGATTACCCCTGCGGAGGATCAGATCAGCCCGGCCTGCAAGGGGAAGACAAGCTCCACCCAGGTGCCCAGACCGGGCGTCTGCGCGGGGGACTGCGCAAGAGCTGCCGGACCGGGCGCAGTGGCGGGACGCCAGTCGGCGCTCTGACGCCACGCGATGCGTCCGCCCAGAGCGCGGGCGCGGATCTGCATGCTGGTCAGGCCATGCCCGGTGGTGGCGTGCTGCGGGTCGATGCCGACGCCGTCATCCATCACTTCCAGGCGCATCTGCGTGCCGTCCTGCACCGTGAGGCGCACGGCCACGCGGCTGGCATGCGCATGGCGGATGGCGTTGCTCACGGCCTCTTGCAGCAGGGCGCGCAGGTGGTATTGCTGCGCGGCGTCTTGTGGGGGATGCTCTGGTGCGCTCTGGTAGGCGCGCGGTGTCGGGGCGAGGCCGCCGATCAGCGGTGGCGGCCAGTCGAGTTCCATGCCGGCCGCGGCCAGGCGCTGCGCCGTTTCCGAGCGGATATCGGCAGCGAACTCGTCCCACGGCTGGGCGGACTGGCGCAGGCCGCGCACGATGGCGCGCAACTGGTCGATGGTGGTCATCAGCATGGCCTGCTCGCGCTCACCCTGCACCAGATGCCGCAGGGTGAGCAGCTTGGCGCCGATGTCGTCGTGCAGGTCGCTGGCAATGCGGTCGCGCTCCTGCTGCACGCCAATTTCCAGCGCGTCGCGGTCTGCCGCGGCCTGATTGAACAGGGTCACAATCGCGGTGGCGAGTTCGGCATCCGTCACGGTGAACAGCCGCTGCCCGGCGCTGCGTCCTTGCAGGCAACGTGCGGCCATGCCACCGGCCGGGGCCACGCGCAGTTCCATGCCGTCCTGCGCCAGTCCGATGGCCTGATCTCCGCTGGCGTGTGTCAGCGGCAGGTTGTGCAGGGGCTGATACAGGCGGTCGAGCAGGCCCAGCCAGCGTCGCTCGCGCTCTTGCGTCTGCGCGGTGAAGGCCACCGAGATGATTTCCGGCAGCAGCTTGTCAACGGGGGGCAACTCGCCCTGCATCATGCGGCCCCATAGCCATTGCCGCATCGGCAGGTAGAGCAGGCCAACCAGCAGCAGGGTGAGAATGAGCGAGAGGTCGTGGCGCCAGTTCAGCAGCAGCACCAGCAGCATGTCGAGCACGACAATCAGCCCCAGCCCCAAAACCCAGAGCAGCAGGCGGTAGGCCCAGCGGTCGAGGTCGAACAGGTGATAGCGGCCCACGCCCAGCGCCAGGCCGAGATACATGGCGAGGAAAAAGCCGAAGGCGTAGCCCTGTTGCATCGGCGGAAAAATGCCGAACATGCTGGAGCCGAAGGTGAACACCACAAAGGTGAACGCGCCCACCATGGCCGAGAGGATGAACCAGCGCAGCGCGGCGCGGTCCGCGGCACGCATGGCGCTGCGCCGCCACTGCACCACGGCCAGCCCGACTGCCAGCAGAATTTCCAGCAGCAGCGGAATGCGCACGCCCCAACCCACATCTGCGGTGAGGCGCAGCACATCGGCGGCCCACCAGGCCAGGATGATGAAGGGTGCGGGCCAGAGGAATTTTGGCGCGGTCAGCCGCGCCGGGTACACCAGGAACAGCGCGGCCAGCGCACCGCCAAAGCCCAGACCGCCGAGGTGATTGATGGCCGACAGCACTTCGAACACCGGGCCTGGCAGCGCCAGTTCGCGCGTGCTGTAAATCGCGGCGGAAAACGTATTGGGCAGAAACAGCAGACCGGAGAGCGCCAGCAGCCGCCCGGACCAGCTTTGGGGCTTGAGGGCGTACACCCAGGCGCCGACCAGCAGCGCCACGCTGCCGCAGAGCAATTGGAACCAGAACACAAACGGCAGACTCGCCAGCGGACGGTCGGGGCTGGGCTGAATGCGCTGTTCGATGATCTGCCCTGCCGGGTCGCGCCAGAGCAGCAGCATCGGTTGGGCCTGGAGCGCGGCGATGCGGGTCTGGCGCTGGAAAAACTGCTCGACCTGGGCATAGGTCTCGAAGAAATCGGGCTCCTCGATCAGGTCGCTGGCATGCAGGGTGACGCGCTGCTGCCCAGCGCTGATCGACAACAGGCGCGAGCCCGGGCTGACCGCAGCCGCCGGGCCGCGGCTGGCGACATGCTTCACCAGAATGCCGGGGCTGAACGGGTCGGCGCGGGACGAGAGGGTGAGCCCCAGCCAGGGTTGATGCAAGGCCATGGACAAGGCCGCGGTGACCCCGGCCAGGGTCAGCAGCAAGGCCGCCATGAGGATGCGGGCGGAACGGGTTTGCGGCATCGGCATGATGGGCGGATTGTCGCCCAATGCCGCGCAGGCCGATCAGTGTGTGCGCGGCCGCGCTAGAGCGCGCTCCAGCGCGTCGATGAAGCGGGCGGCGACATCGCAGCCAGTCTGCTGCGTGATTTCCTGAAAGCAGGTCGGGCTGGTGACGTTGATCTCGGTGAGCTTGTCGCCAATGATGTCGATGCCTACCAGCAGCAGACCGCGCGCGGCCAGCACCGGCCCCAGCGCACGGGCGATGGTCCAGTCGGTCTCGGAAAGCGGTTGCGCCACGCCCAGGCCACCAGCGGCCAGATTGCCGCGCGTCTCGCCGCCTTGCGGAATGCGCGCCAGGCAATAAGGCACGGGCTCGCCGTCGATGATGAGCACGCGCTTGTCGCCCTGCGCAATGGCAGGCACGAAGCGCTGCGCCATCACGGTGGTGGCGCCGTTGGCGCTGAGGGTTTCGATCACCACGTTGAGATTGGGATCGGGGCTGCCGTCGGCCTGTTGCCGCAGCCGGAAAATGCCGGTGCCGCCCATGCCGTCGAGTGGCTTGAGAATCACGTCGCCGTGTTCGGCATAGAACGTCTTGATCTCCGCCGCGCGGCGGCTGACCAGGGTGGGGGTGATGAACTGCGGAAATTCCAGGATGGCGAGTTTTTCCGGATGGTCGCGCAGCGCCCTTGGGCTGTTGAACACGGCAGCGCCTTCGCGCTCGGCCTGCTGCAGCAGATGGGTGGCGTAGAAATATTCGCTGTCGAAGGGCGGATCCTTGCGCATCAGCACCGCATCGACCTCGCGCAAGGCCAGCGTGCGCTGGTCGAGCACGCGAAACCAGTCGTGGCCCGTAGTGGCTCCGTTCAGCTCGATGCGGCGACACACGGCCGTCACAGGTGACGCACCAGCAGCAAGCGTGGGGGCTACCGTCACCCCGCCGCCGGGCCGTCCCAAGGCGGGGTGGGCC
>JAFGXB010000293.1 GCA_016936875.1 Burkholderiaceae bacterium
CCCAGCGGCACGGCGCGCATTTGCAACGCCGAGTGGCGCCGTTTGGGTGCGATGAGTGGCCATGGTGGATTTGTTCACACCCTCTCAACCGACAGATTGCTCGGCGTTCTGCCCCCAGAACTTCAGATAGGCGTCGCCGCTCCAGATTTCGAACAGCACATTGCGATGTCCTTCGCCACCGAGGTGCTCGGCCTTGAGGCGCAGGCCATGTTGCCGCACCAGTTCCCGCCCGCGCAGCACGTTCTTGCAGGACACGTCCAGACAGCCGGCGCGCGCAGGGCTGCCATGCTCGGGGGCGTTGGCGAACATGCGTCCGCCGCCGAACAGCTTGGCTTCATACTCTTGCGGCCGCGTGCCCGCCGCGCGCATGTCGCGCAGGAACAGCAGCATGGCTTCATTGGCATAGCGGCCATCGAGCGCACTGTGCGCGCCGTGATGCGCACCACGGCCCGGCAGCATGTAATGGCACAGCCCGCCAATCTTCAGCCCGGGATGCCACACCGCGATGGCCACGCACGAGCCCAGCAGGGTGCGCACGCGAGTATGGCCTTCGCCAAAATACAGCTCGCCCGGCTGCAGGAAAATTTCCAGCGGTTCCGCCTCCTGCAAATCAGGCGCGGGAGACGATGTGCGCTGCGCGGCGTGCATCACGGTTTACGGTACACGGCGGGCTGAACGGCCTGCACCGGCAAGTCCAGCCCGTTGAGGCTTTCGGAATGGCCGATGAACAGATGCCCGCCGGGACGCAGCACATCCAGCAGGCGGCGGCACACGGCGCGCTTGGTGTCGGCGTCGAAATAGATCATCACATTGCGCAGCACGATCAGATCAAACACGCCGTCGTCTGGCAAGGCGGCGTTGAGATTGACCACGGCAAACCGCACCCGTTCACGCAGCGTGGGCTGCAGGGTGAAACTGCCGGTTTGCGCCCCGGTGCCTTTGAGGCAGAAGGACTTGAGATAGGCCTGCGGAATTTTCTCGGCGCGCTCCATCGGGTAGATGGCGCGCCGCGCCTGTTCCAGAATGCGGGTGGAAATGTCCGAGGCCACAATCTCCCACGGACGCTGCCCCATGCGCTCGGCCAGCACCATGGCGATGCTGTAGGGCTCCTCACCGCTGGAGCAGGCCGCGCTCCACACCCGGAACGGGCGCGAGGCGTCCACCGTGGGAACGATGTTCTCCGACAGATAGGCGAAATGCCGCGGCTCGCGGAAGAAGTAGGTTTCATTGGTGGTCAGCAGATCAATGGCCTGCTGGCGCTCGATGGCGTCTGTGCGCAGATGCTGCAGATACGCCGTGAAGCTGGCCAGCCCCAGCGCATGCAAGCGCTTGGACAGGCGGCCTTCGACCAGCGCCTTTTTCGAGGGCGCCAGGGTGATGCCGGCCGCATCAAACATCAGGCGCGAAAAGCCATTGAGCTCGGTATCGGAGAGAGAAGTCATGGTGATGAGTCGTCTGGAAGGGAATTGCGGTCAGGCCAGAAACCGCTCGAACTGTTCGGCAGGTACCGCCGGGCTGAACAGCCAGCCCTGATAGGCCTCGCAACCCAGGGTGTCTAGAAAATCGGCTTGTGCCTGGGTTTCCACGCCTTCTGCGATCACGGTTAAGTGCAGCGCATGCGCCATTGCCATGACCGCGCGGGTGATGGCGACGTCATTCAGGTCATCTGGCAGATTTTTCACGAAGACGCGGTCGAGTTTGAGTGCACTGACCGGAAGTGTTTTGAGCGAAGCGAGCGAGGAATAGCCCGTGCCAAAATCATCAATCGACGTTTTCACTCCGATGTTCCGCAGTTCATGCAGCAGCGCGGCAACATGCGCGGGGTCCTGCAACATCATGCTTTCCGTGATTTCCAGTTCAAGGAGCGAAGGGGAAATGGCGGCAAGGTGCAAGGCGTCTCGTACCTGTCGCAGGATCAGTTCTCCCTGAAGTTGCCGAACCGAGCAATTCACGGCGATGGGCACGGCGAGGTGTCCTTGCCTAGTCCACTCCCTGATCTGCAGGCAGACTGTTTCCAAGACCCATTGCCCCACCGGAACGATCATCCCGCTTTCTTCCAGCAGGGGGATAAACGCGTCTGGCTGCACAAGGCCCAGCACGGGGTGTTGCCAGCGCAGCAGGGCCTCTGCTCCAAGAAGTACGCCAGATTCGATGTGAACTTTCGGTTGGTAGTACACCAGAAACTCGTGGTTTTCGAGCGCCTGCCGCAGGTCGCTTTCGGTCTGGATGCGATTGCCTACCTTGGGTGACATGTCCGAGGCGTAACGCAAAATCCGTCCCGGCGCATTTTGCTTGGCGCGGTACATGGCCACATCGGCGTGGCGCAGCAAGGCACTGGCACTGTCACCGTCGCCAGGTGCGCATGCCAAGCCCGCCGTTGCGGAGATGAACAACTGCCGTCCATCCACAGAAAATGACTCTTCGAAGCTCGACAGCGCTTGCGAGGCGATCGCGGGGAGGTGGGGCGCATCTTCCAGGCAGTGCATGGCGATGAGAAATTCGTCGCTGCTCATGCGATACACGGTTGCCAGTGTCCCCAGCGTCGTGGTCAACCGCTGTGCAACGGCAACCAGCAAGTGATCGCCGAAAGCATGGCCGTAGTTGTCATTGACCAGTTTGAAACGGTCGATGTCCATCAGCATCACGCCGCAGGACAGACCACGACCACTGCACGTCGAGTCCTGCAACAGCTCGGAGATCTGTCGCGCGGCCAACCGGCGGTTCGGGAGTCTGGTCAGATCGTCATGCTCAAGCAGCCAGCGCAGATGTTGTTCGGCGGCACGGATGTCGGTGACGTCATGCGCAACCTCTGCCGCGCCGATGTGCCGCCCTGCCGCATCATGGAGCGGATAGGCGGAAATCTGGAACTGCCGCCAGTCTCCTGCGGTGCTCTGAACGCTGAACTCCTGATCTTTCACAACGTCGCCGCGCAGCGCAATTTCCAGCGGAAGCTGCTCCGGCTTGAGCGGGGCGTGCTCGGGCGAACACAGAGGTGTGATCTGGGCAAGCTGCTGGAGCGACAGACTGGCTTGCCGGGGCACGCCAATGTTTTCTGCGGCCTGGTTGGCGTAGGTCAGCAAGCCGTTTTCATTGCAGGCAATCACCATGTCCTGCAGCGAGTCGAGGGTGGCGCCAAGCAGTGCGGATTGCTGGGCCAGCGTCTCCTTGCGCCGCAAATCCTCGGTGATATCAATGCAGTAGCAGGAGATAAACGTGACTCTGCCCGATTCATCAAGCACAGGTGATACATGCCAGCGCAACATCCGGTAGGCACCGCTGCGGTGCTGATAGCGGCGCTGGGCGCAATAGGCGTCGACGATGCGATCCTGCATGCCGTCGAGCTGCGCGGCGATTTGAGCCCTGTCCTCCGGATGGATCAGGCTGCGAATCGACCCTAGGCTGCGAAGCTCATCTCGCGTATATCCCAGCAATTCGGCAAATGCTGGATTGCAGTCGAGCAATTGTCCTGCGCCGTTTGTCAACAAGATGCCCACACCGGAAAACTCGAAAATCGTTTCCATCTGCGCTTTGTCTCTGTGGAGTCTGCGTGCGAGCGGATGCAGACGCCAGGCAAGGAGCGCCAGGCCAAGAAGAATCAGCCCCGGGAGGATCAACAGGGCGGTTTCTGCGGCCTGGATGATGGGCGCGTAAAGCTCGGAACCCGGCGCATCCATGGCAAGCCCCAACCCCGTGGCGCCGATCGGGCCATAACTGGTGAAACGCGCAACGCTGCCGCCGTGGATGAGCGCCGTGCCGCTTTGTCCTCTGGCCGCCCATGTTGCGGGCCGAACCTGGCTGTTTTGCGGGGCGATCGACATGATCTGGATGGGATCACCAGAGGTGCGCGGCAAGCAGATGACTTGGTCCGTCTCGCTTTGACACACATCGACCTCGCCATGCGCCGTTGGTCTGTCGGCGCGTCGGATAAAGATATTGGCCGTATTTAAGGAAAACACGGCATTGATTTGCCCGATGGTTTGGCCGAGGTAGGCGATCGGCGCCCGAATATCGAGGCCAAAATCAAGGGTCTTGGGGTTGCGTTGCAGTCGCATCGTTTCACCCCCATGGGATTGAAGCGAGAGGCTGGGCAGAGCTTCAGCAACGGTTTTTCCCCCGCGCAAGACTGCCGCTCCCGCTGCATCCGTCAGTTCAAACCGCTCTGGATGCAGCGACATTAACCGCGCCAGCACCACGGCACGCGCAGACACCGCGCGGCCCGCCCCAGAATCGGCTGGCTCGCTGGCTGACTGACTGGCGGCGCGTAGAAGCGCCAGTACATCCGGCGCCTCGGCAATATTCGCGATCTCCGCATGTTTGGATCGAATGGCTGCATCCAACCCTGACGCCAGGGCGATTCGGTCTTGGTGCAGACCGTGCTCAATCTGTCTTTGCTGCTTGTCCGCCATCACACCAATGGTGAACAAGGCAGTGGCTGCGGTTGAGACCATCACGATGATGACCGCAGTGATCAAAATTTTGCGGTCATCACGACGTGCATAGGCATCACGCCAAGTCGGCGTCTTGCTGCGCAGGGCCGCCGCCGCGCCGGAAGAAAAAATCATTGCGACCGGAGCAAACAGCGTTCCACTTCCGGCGCCCCAGAGATGATTCAGGACATGCAAGGCAAGCATCATCACCCCCGTCAGCGCGAGGATGATGATGCTCAAATCGATCAAGACTGGGGATAGCAGATTCAGCATGGGCTATTCCATGGATTACGACGCGTGGCGAAGTTAACAAAATCACACCTTATGTCGGTGTGATTTTGAGTTGCAAACGTGATGTTTTGTTAATAACCGCCGACCTCAAGAAGACGCTGGGACCACGCATTTCCTTGAAGCCCGCCAGGCGGCGCGAGTCGGCAAGCTGATCAATGAGGTGATCAAAATTTGACGAACTCTGGGCTTGCTGTGGCCATGAGTTGCGCGACTGACTCATCTGCATCGCGTGTGTCGCGCGCCTTCTGCGCTTGGGATGGGCGCGGCTGACGGGTCTGTGCCATGCCAAGGTCATCTCTGAGTTTGAACCCCGCCATGCTTTCCTGCAGCGACTGTGCCTGCGCGTTCATTTCTTCCGCTGTGGCGGCGAGTTCTTCCGAGGCCGAGGCGTTTTGTTGCGTGACCGCATTGAGCTGAGAAACCGCCTGATTGATCTGCTTCACGCCGGTGGCGAGTTCCTCGGATGCTGCCGAGATTTCTTGCACAAGGTCGGAATTCTTGCTGGCCACCGGAACGATTTGGGCCAACAGGTCGCCTGCGGTGTTGGCCTGGCGCACGCTGGAGCCTGCCAGATCGCCAATCTCCTTGGCTGCAATCTGGCTGCGCTCGGCGAGTTTGCGTACCTCGGCGGCCACCACGGCAAAGCCCTTGCCATGCTCGCCCGCGCGTGCGGCCTCGATGGCCGCATTGAGCGCGAGCATATTGGTCTGATAGGCAATGTCATCAATGATGGAGATGCGCTCGGCAATGCTTTGCATCGCCGCCACCGTGGTTTGCACTGCGCTGCCACCATCTTTGGCCTGCTGCGCGGCCTGCTGCGCGGTGGAGTCGGCCAGGCGGGAATTTTCAGCGTTTTGCTGGATGGACGCGGTGGCCTGTTCCAGGGTGGCAGAGGTTTCTTCGACCGAGGCCGCCTGCTCTGATGTGGCTTGGGCGATGCTCTGCGAGGTTGCAGACACTTGCGAAGAAGCGGAAAGCAGTTGTTCGGCGGAGGATCGCACCGAGGAAATCGTGGAGGTGAGCCGCCGCACCATCTCGCCGAGTGCGGCGAGCAGTTGCCCGGTTTCATCGCGCGAGGTTGGGCCCACTTGCACGGACAAATCGCCTTCGGCCACGCGCTGCGCCACCGTGACGGCCTGATTCAGTGGCCGGGTGATTGAGCGGGTGATCCACAGCGTTAGCGCAATGGCAATGAGCGCGGCAAAGAACGTCAGGCCGACCGTGATGCGGTTGGCGGTGGAATAGGCACTGTCCGCCTGGGTGGAGGCCGCGGAGAACCGTGCCACCAGATCGTCGTTCAGCGACTTGAGGTCCGCGCGCACGGCCTGTTCGGCAGGACGGACCTGCGCGTTGAACACCGAGAGCGCCTGGGCGCCTGAGCCCAGGTTGTTGAAGCAAACCGCCTGCGCGGTGTCATAGGTCTGCATCCCTGCATCGAGATGCCGCAGCAGTTGTTCATTCGTGCTGCCATGAACCATCGTGGCGAGGCGGCTGAGCAGATTTTTGTCGACTGCCTGCTCGGACTGAATTTTCTGGCGGATCGCCGATTGGCTCGTGGCGTCCTGGCTGAGCAGCACGTCTCGGCAATCAGCGCCCATTTCAATGACCGAGGTACGCAAATCGGTCAATAGATGCACTTTGGGCCAGGCGTTTTTTGTGGCCTCGTTAGTGGCGTTTTTCATGGACTGCATGGCCAGAAATGCGGCGAGGCCAAGGCCGAGCAGCAAAACGAGCAGGGTGCCAAAACTCAGGCTCATTCGTGTACCGATTTTGAGGTTGTTCAGCATTTCGAACTCCGGGTTGTGTGCGATGGGTGCAAGGTGGGCAGGGCTGCTCTGATGGCAATCATCTGCTTGTGGGGTACTGCGGTGTGCTCAGTTGCTTGATGCGGCTGCCTGGGCCAGCCCGGCCATGTCGTCCACCGAGAGCACGCGGCCCACGTCGAGCAGGATGATGAAACCCGCCTCGGTGCGCGCCATGCCGCGAATGAAGTCTTGCCGCAGGCCGGTGCCAAAGCTTGGGGCGGGCTCGATTTGGGCGGACTCCATGTCGAGCACGGCGTTGACCGCGTCCACCAGAATGCCGATGGCCAGCGGGCCGTCTTCACCGTCGATCTCGATGATGACCACGCAGGTGCGCGGCTGCAGCGTGGTGGCGGCACGGCCGAAACGCTGCGCCAGGTCGATGACCGGCACCACATTACCGCGCAGGTTGATCACGCCATGCACAAAGGCCGGCATCATCGGCACGGTGGTCGGATGGGTGTATTCCAGAATTTCGCGGACTCGCAGGATGTCCAGGCCGTACACCTCGCCTTGCAAGGTGAAGGTCAGGTATTGCCCGCTGCCCGGCTGGTGCGTTCCAGCCAGTTGCAGTGCTGCGGATGCGGATGGGTGCGCAAGGGCGGTCGTCATATTGGGTTCCTCTGAGGTGAGCGTTGATCAGAATTTGACAAAGTCGCCAGTACCCGCAGCGGCCAATGCCGGGCTCGGCATGGCGTGGCGCCTGGGTGCGGAGGCGGGCGGTGTGCGCGAGACCGCAACGGACGCCGCCGGCTCGGCGTCGGTCTTGAACTGGCTGATGAGGTCTTGCAGCGATGTGGCCTGCGCATTCATTTCTTCCGCCGTGGCGGCGAGTTCTTCCGAGGCCGAGGCGTTTTGTTGCGTGACCGCATTGAGCTGCGAGACG
>JAFGXB010000294.1 GCA_016936875.1 Burkholderiaceae bacterium
CATCTTTGGTTGCCTGACGCTGAGCGTCGTCAAAGTAGGCCGGAACGGTGATCACCGCGCCAACGAGTTGGCCGCCGAGCGAGGCCTCGGCGCGCTCGCGCAGCGACTTGAGGATGTCGGCCGAGACCTCGACCGGGCTCTTGACGCCTGCGGCGGTGCGCAGCTTGACCATGCCCTCGGCTTCGACGAAGTCATAGGGCATCGATTCGACGTGGGCGATGTCCTTGAGGCCGCGCCCCATGAAGCGCTTGACCGAGACGATGGTGTTGGCCGGGTCGAGCGCCTGTTCGTCGCGCGCGCGCAGGCCCACTTCGGCGCGGCCGTCTGCGTGGTAATGCACAACGGAAGGCAGAAGCACCTGGCCTTGCGCATCGGGCAGGCATTGCGGCGCGCCGCTGCGCACTGCGGCGACGAGGGAATGCGTGGTGCCCAGATCGATGCCCACGGCACGGCGATGCTGGTGCGGATCAGGCGATTGTCCGGGTTCGGAAATTTGCAGCAGGGCCATGAGAATGGAGGAGTTGTCGCGCCAGCCATGGCCTGCGGTGTGCAGACGGCCTGGCTTTTGCGGGTGATCAGTCGTGCGGTATCAGTCGGGGTGTTGCGGCAGGGCGTCTGCGGCACGGCGCAGTTCCTCGGTCAAACGGTCGATAAACAGCAAGGCCCGCACCTGCCCGGCTGCGGCATGCGGCGCATTGTCCACGTCGAGCGCCTGGGCAATGGCGGCAATGCGCTGCGTGCGCTGCGCCTGAATTTCGGCGCGCAAGGCGTGCAATCCGGCCGCATCCTGCGCGTCGCGCAGCGCGTCGAGGGTTTCGCGCCATTGCATTTGCTGCATCAGAAAATCGGTGGGCATGGCGGTGTTGTTCTCCGCCTGCACGGGCACGGCGCGGCGCTCGCACAAATAAGCTGCGCGCTGAACCGGGTTTTTGAGGACGAGGTAGGCGGCATTGGCCTGAGCGGCCCATTGCATGGCAAGCCGTTTGTCGCGGTCGGTTCCGGCTGCGAAGCGGTCAGGATGCACCTGCGCCTGAACGGCGAGGCGCGCCCGTTCAAGTTGCGCCAGGTCGAGTGCAAAGGTTTCGGGCAAGCCGAACAGGGCGAAATGGGATTGGGACAAATCCATCAAGTCGTCAGCATGGAGCGGCGCGCATTTGCAACGCCGAGTAGGGACTTTTGGCCGCGACGAGCGGACACGGGGATGTGTTCACACCCTCTCAGATGCGAAACGACTCGCCACAACCACAGCGATCTTTTTCGTTCGGATTGTTGAACTGAAAGCCTTCGTTCAGCCCCTGGCGCACGAAATCGAGTTCGGTGCCGTCAACATAGGCCAGGCTTTTTGGATCGACCAGAATCTTGACGCCGTGGCTCTCGAAGGTCTGATCTTCCGAGGCTTCATGGTCGACAAATTCGAGCTTGTAGGCCATGCCGGAACAGCCCGTGGTCTTCACGCCCAGGCGCACGCCAACGCCAGAGCCGCGCTTGGCGAGATGGCGCTGCACTTGCAGCGCCGCGCGTTCGGTCAATGTCACTGCCATCTTGTGTGTTCCGTCGGCGTTGTCAGGCGGCTTGCGCTTCGGTGTTGCGCTGCGCGGGTGCGGCAGCCTGACCATGGCGCTGCTGGTAGTCGCTCACTGCGGCCTTGATGGCGTCTTCCGCCAGAATGGAGCAGTGAATTTTCACCGGGGGCAGCGCCAGTTCTTCAGCAATCTGGCTGTTGCGGATTTCCAGCGCCTGATCCAGCGTCTTGCCCTTCACCCACTCCGTCACCAGGGATGACGAGGCGATGGCCGAGCCGCAACCGTAGGTCTTGAAACGGGCATCCTCAATCACGCCCTGGTCGTTCACGCGGATTTGCAGCTTCATCACATCGCCGCAGGCCGGGGCGCCCACCATGCCGGTGCCCACCTGCGGATCGTCTTTGGCAAACGAGCCGACATTGCGCGGGTTTTCGTAGTGATCAACAACTTTGTCGCTATAAGCCATGATGCGTTCTCCTTGGTGCAATTGGGCCGCGATGGGCACCGACGTCTCTTTGTTTTTAATCCTGATTGCTATTGTCGGCTATTCGGACAACCCTGGTGATGAAAGGTCAATGCGCCGCCCATTGAATGGTGCTGATGTCGATGCCTTCCTTGTGCATATCCCACAGCGGCGAGAGGTCGCGCAGCTTGGCCACGCTGTCGCGCAGCTGGCGCACGGCGGAGTCGATCTCTTCCTCGGTGGTGTAGCGGCCGATGGTCATGCGCAGCGAGGAATGCGCCAGTTCGTCGCTGCGGCCCAGGGCGCGCAGCACATACGACGGCTCCAGGCTGGCCGAGGTGCAAGCCGAGCCGCTGGACACGGCGATGCCCTTGATCGCCATGATGAGCGACTCGCCTTCGACGTAGTTGAAGCTGATGTTGAGGTTGTGCGGCACGCGGCGCTCCAGATCGCCATTCACATACACCTCTTCGATGTCTTTGAGGCCATTCAGCAGGCGTTGCTGCAACATGCGTGCGCGCTCGATGCCCGCCCCCATTTCGGCCTTGGCGATGCGGAATGCCTCTCCCATGCCGACAATCTGATGCGTGGGCAGGGTGCCCGAACGCAGGCCGCGCTCATGGCCACCGCCGTGCATTTGCGCGATGAGTCGCACGCGCGGCTTGCGGCGCACATAGAGCGCGCCGATGCCCTTGGGGCCGTAGGTTTTGTGTGAAGCCAGGCTCATCAGGTCAACCGGCCAGGCCTGCAGGTCAATCGCCATTTTTCCCGTGGCCTGCGCCGCATCGACATGGAAAATAATCCCGCGCTCGCGGCAGATACGGCCAATCTCGGGGATGTCCTGAATCACCCCAATCTCGTTATTCACCAGCATGACGGACACCAGGATGGTGTCGGGCCGCAGTGCGGCCTTGAACACATCGAGGTCGAGCAAGCCATCGGGTTGGACATCAAGGTAAGTCGCATCAAACCCCCGGCGTTCCATTTCGCGCACCGTATCGAGCACCGCCTTGTGCTCCGTCTTGACGGTGACGATGTGCTTGCCCTTGCCCTGATAAAACTCGGCAGCGCCCTTGATGGCGAGGTTGTTCGATTCAGTCGCCCCGGAGGTCCAGATGATTTCCTTGGGGTCTGCATGGATCAGCGCGGCCACTTCCTCGCGCGCCTTCTCCACTGCGGCCTCCGCTTCCCAGCCCCAGGCATGGCTGCGCGACGCCGGATTGCCGAAGTGCTCGCGCAACCAGGGGATCATGGCATCGACCACGCGCGGGTCGACGGGCGTGGTCGCGGCGTAGTCCATGTAAATGGGCAGGTGGGGAGTGGTGGACATGATGGGAGTGCTCGTGGAACGATTTTTATAGGATGCTGATCCGGCAGCAGACGCCGGATCAGCAAAACAGCAGAACAACCAGGCGGGCCGCCGGGCGTCAGCCCAGCGTCTGCGCCAGATTGAACACCGAGTTGGGCGCCTTGACCTTGATGGGCTTGGCCGCCACCGGCAACGGCGATACAGGTTTGCGGGTCACCGCCACTTCATCGACCGTCACCCCCTTGGCGAGGTTTTGCTCCACCAGGCCCTTGAGGTTGACCGAGTCGAGAAATTCCACCATCTTGGAGTTGAGCTGCGCCCACAGATCATGGGTCATGCAGGGGCCACTGTCTTCGCCGTTGCAGTTTTCCTTGCCGCCGCATTGCGTGGCATCGAGCGGCTCATCGACGGCGATGATGATGTCGGCAATGCTGATCGCCTCCGACTTGCGCGCCAGGGTGTAGCCGCCGCCCGGCCCGCGCACGGAGTCCACCAGCTCATGGCGGCGCAGCTTGCCGAAGAGCTGTTCGAGATAAGACAGGGAAATATGCTGGCGCTGGCTGATGCCGGCCAGAGTCACGGGGCCCAGATGTTGACGCATTGCCACGTCAATCATGGCGGTCACTGCAAAACGTCCTTTGGTGGTCAGTCGCATGGCGGCTCTCCTCAACAGATCAGTGGCGGCCAGTTGCAACGTCTTGGGCGGTTGCCTGGGAGGCTACAGCAGACATTACACAGTGCCGGAATGAAAATACCCGACGAAACTTGAAGGGGAAGTTTACGAATCCCGACGATTTTCGTCAACAAATCAGATTTTTCTACCGCGCCAAAGTTCCCAGCTTGCGCAGGAAATTTTCAATACTGCGAATGGGGGCAATCCAGCCACTTGTTTTATGCTTGGAAACATATCAATCCAACAAATCAATCAAAATCATGCGGCTGACCCTGCGGCAAATGGAGGTGCTGGTGGAAATCGCGCATAGCCGCAGCGCCACGGCCGCGGGTGATGCGCTGGCGATGTCGCAATCGGCGGTCAGCGCGGCCCTGGCGGAGCTGGAATCGCAACTGGGAGAGCGTGTGTTCGACCGCGTTGGCAAGCGTTTGGTGCTCAACGATTCCGGCCGCCTGCTGCTTCCGCGCGCCATGGCCATCCTGGACCAGACCCGCGGCATCGAAGCCTTGTTCAGCGCCGGCGCCGCGGCATTGCGCATTGGCGCCAGCAGCACGGTCGGCAACGCCATCCTGCCCGACATCATGGCGGCGTTTTGCCGCGACTTTCCGGCCGCCCAGTTCTGCCTTCGTGTCGGCAACACACAAGCCATTGCCGACGCCGTGGCGCAGTTCGAGGTCGATCTAGGACTCGTCGAAGGTGCCTGCCACCGTGACGATCTGACCATCCAGCCCTGGCTGCAGGACGCGCTGGTGGTGGTGTGCGCCCCGGACAGTCCGATGGCCGGGCGCGAGGTCAGCCTGGACGATCTGCGGGCAGCGCGCTGGCTGCTGCGCGAACCGGGCTCGGGCACGCGCGAAACGGTCGAAGCCCTGTTGCTGGAACATCTGCAGGGCTTTGCGCAAGCCATGGTGCTCGGCAGCTCCGAATCCATTCGGGCCGCAGCCATTGCCGGGCTGGGCCTGACCTGCATTCCGCGCCGCCTGGTGCGCGACGCGCTCGACCGCGGTCTGCTCGTGACCGTGCGCAGCCCACTACCGGCAATGCACCGCACGCTCTATATCGTGCATCATCAGAAAAAGACGTTTTCACAAGCCCTCGCCCGGTTTTTGCAGTTCTGCCAGAACTGGCAGGACGACGCCGCCCTTCTGCACACTCGAACCCAAACTCGAACAGTTTCGCCATGAGCCAAACCACCGCCCCCCTCGTGACTGCCCCCGCCGCGCCCCGTCTGACCTCGTTGTCGCATGGAGGGGGTTGCGGCTGCAAGATCGCGCCGAATGTCCTGGCTGAAATTCTGAAAAAACATGCCCCGCTGCTGCCGCGCCCGCAGGCGCTGCTGGTCGGCACCGAATCGTCCGACGACGCGGCGGTCTATCTGCTCAACCCGGAGCAGGCACTGATTGCCACAACCGACTTTTTCATGCCCATCGTCGATGACCCATTCGACTTCGGACGCATTGCCGCAACCAATGCCATCTCGGATGTGTACGCCATGGGCGGCACCCCCATCATGGCGCTGGCACTGGTGGGCATGCCCATCGGCGTCATGCCGCTCGATACGGTGGCCGCCATCCTGCGCGGCGGCGAGGCCGTCTGCGCGCAAGCCGGCATTCCCATCGCCGGCGGGCACAGCATCGACTCGGTCGAAGCCATTTACGGACTGGTGGTCATGGGGCTGGCGCACCCGAAGCACATCCGCCGCAACGACAGCGCTCAGGCCGGAGATGTCATCGTGCTGGGCAAACCGCTGGGCGTGGGCATTCAATCTGCTGCGCTCAAAAAAGAGGCACTGGATGCGCAGGGCTACGCCCGCATGATTGCCAATACCACCCAGCTCAACACCCCGGGCAAGCGCCTTGCGCAATTGCCTGGCGTCCATGCCATCACCGATGTCACCGGATTTGGTCTGCTCGGTCATCTGCTGGAAGTCTGCCGCGGTGCCCGCTTGCGCGCGAACGTGGCGTTTTCTCGCGTGCCCTTGATCGAGGGCGTCATGGATCTGGCGCGCGCGGGCATGGCGACTGGCGCATCCGGCCGCAACTGGGCCAGCTACGGAGACGAGGTTGCACTGGCCGCAGACCTCGATCCACTCGCCCGCACCCTGCTGACCGATCCGCAAACCTCCGGCGGCCTGCTCGTTGCCTGCGCACCCGCGGAGGTGGACGCGGTTTTGCACGTCTTCCGTGACGAGGGTTTCGCGCAGGCAGCAGCGATTGGCGCCCTGACCCACGGCGCGGCGGGAATCAACGTGGGGGTTTGATTCTCCACAGGGTCGTTTGCCGACCCGCCCCCACAGCAGCCGCGATTACTGCCGCCGCGCGCACGACTCCTTCACCCCCGCCCATCCGGGCAAACCCGAGCCCGAGTCATCCGGCTCCGATCTGTTACATCTTTATACTCCCTCCCTCAACCTGTTTCCTTTTGTCACCCCGATTGAAATCAAGGTGACAAATTGGATCCACGCGTTGCCAACAAATCGTTCACAAAAATCGGGAGATGTCTTGAACGCCTTACTTGCCCTATCCCGCGGGATTGACTGGCTCAACGAGCGCGTGGGCCGCTTTGCCCTCTGGCTCATTCTTGCGTCAGCCATCATCAGCGCGCTCAACGCCGTTGTGCGTAAAGCGTTCGATTACAGCTCGAACGCTTTCCTTGAAATCCAGTGGTATCTGTTCGCCGCCGTCTTTCTTCTGGCCGCCGGCTACACCTTTTTGCACAACGAGCATGTCCGCATCGACGTGTTATCAAGCAAGCTTTCCCCGCGCGGGCGTAACTGGGTGGACATCATTGGCATCGTGTTCTTCCTGTTCCCCTTTGTCTATGAAACCGTGCGCTTGTCTCTGCCCACCGTTCTCAACGCCATGGCGTCGGGCGAGATGTCGAGCAATGCCGGCGGGCTGATTCGCTGGCCGGTTTACATCCTTCTACCCATCGGCTTTTCCCTGCTGGGGCTGCAAGGCGTGTCGGAACTGATCAAGCGCGTGGCTTTCCTGCGCGGACTGATCGATAACCCGCTGGTGAAAAAGAACGAAAAGACCGCAGAAGAAGAACTCGCCGAATTCGTCTTGGCGCAGAAGCAGAAGGAGGCCAAGTAAATGACAGCCTTCCTTATTGCGAATATCGCGCCCATCATGTTCGGCGCGCTGGTGCTGTTTCTGCTGGTGGGTTTCCCGGTGGCGTTCAGTCTGGCGGCCTGCGGCCTGTTTTTCGGCTTCATCGGCGTGGAACTCGGCCTCATGCCGCAGGCGCTGCTCGAAGCCATTCCGCTGCGCATCATCGGCATCATGCAGAACGACACCCTGCTGGCCATTCCCTTCTTCACCTTCATGGGCCTGCTGCTCGAACGCAGCGGCATGGCCGAAGACCTGCTGGAGACCATCGGCCAATTGTTCGGCCCGATTCGCGGCGGTCTGGCCATCGCGGTGATTCTGGTGGGCGCGCTGCTGGCCGCCACGACTGGCGTGGTCGCCGCCTCGGTGATTTCAATGGGTCTGATCTCACTGCCCATCATGCTGCGCTACGGCTATGACCGCCGCATCGCCACCGGCGTGATCGCGGCTTCAGGCACGCTGGCGCAGATCATCCCGCCCTCGTTGGTGCTCATCGTCATGGCCGATCAGCTCGGCCGCAGCGTGGGCGATATGTACAAGGGCGCATTCATTCCCGGCTTTGTTCTCACCGGGCTGTACCTCGCCTATGTGGTCGGCATCGCCCTTTTCAAACCGCAATGGGCGCCGGCGCTCCCGCCTGAAGCGCGCACCATCCGCGAACCGAACGGTGACAGCGGACTGCGCTCGCTGGGTATCCTCTTTGGCCTGGTCCTGATCTCCACCATTGTTCTGAGCAGCAATTACAGCGCCCTGCTGAGCTGGCGCGCCGGACATGAGATCATTGCCGCCAAAGATGAAACCATCGTGGTCGCCATGATTTTCGGCGTGGTGTTCGCCATGGCGCTTGCCATCCTGAACCGCGCGCTCAAGCTCAACCTGCTGTCGCGGATGGCCGAGCGAGTGACTTTTGCCCTGGTGCCGCCGCTGACCCTGATTTTCCTGGTGCTGGGCACGATTTTCCTGGGTGTCGCCACCCCTACCGAGGGCGGGGCGATGGGAGCCGTCGGCGCGCTGATCATGGCCTTGATGCGCAAGCGCCTCGATATGAGCCTGCTCAAGCAGGCGCTCAACACCACGACCAAGCTGTCCACTTTTGTGCTGTTCATCCTCATCGGCTCAACGGTGTTCAACCTGGTGTTCCAGGGACTGGACGGCCGCGTCTGGGTGGAGCATCTGCTCACCAGCCTGCCGGGCGGGGTGCTGGGCTTCCTCATCGTGGTGAACATCCTGGTGTTCGTGCTGGCGTTCTTTCTCGACTTCTTCGAGCTGGCGTTCATCATCATTCCGCTGATCGGCCCTGTGGCAGAAAAATTGGGCATCGATCTGGTCTGGTTCGGCGTGCTGCTGGCGGTGAATATGCAGACCTCGTTCATGCACCCGCCGTTCGGCTTCGCGCTGTTTTATCTGCGCAGTGTGGCCGCCAAGGACGACTACACCGACAAGGTCACGGGCAAGCGGCTGGCCCGCGTCACCACCGGACAGATCTACTGGGGCGCGGTGCCGTTCGTCGTCATCCAGATCATCATGGTTGGCCTGATCATCGCCTTCCCTGGCCTGGTGACCAGTGGGCTGGGCCATGAGCACAAGGTGGATATCGACAAAGTGCAAATCATCGGCCCGTCGGATGACAACAGCTACGAGTCCATCGCCCCGCCAAGCTTCGGCGGCTCGGACGATGCGCCTGCCGCAGATGGCAGTGCCGCGCCGTCTCCAGAGGACGATCCGGCGGCAGACGTGATGCGCTCCTTGCAGGCAGAACAAGCGGGCAGCGCGGCGAGCGGCGCGTCGAAGTAGCGCTGCAATTGATCGCACCAGAAAAAGGCCCGGATCATCCGGGCCTTTTTCCTGCATGCAGCGCCGCGCCTTCAGCTCTCGTCGGCAATCAACTGCTTGAGATCGTGCACAAAGGCCGCAGGAGGATTGCTGTCCGAGCCCAGCAGACGAATGCGCCCGTCTTCACCGAAGATGTAAACACCCGCGCTGTGATCCACCACATAGTTTCCCTGCGCATCCGGCTTTCCATAACTGAAGGCCACGCGGTAGCGGCGGGTGATGGCGTCAATCTCTTTCATGCTACCCGTCAGGCCAATGGCATTCGGACTGAATGCCTGCGTGTACGCCTTGAGGATGACATTGGAGTCGCGCTTCGGGTCGACACTGACGAACAAGATGCGCACATCCTTGCCCTCCGGGCCCAACTGCTGCACCACGTTCGACATGAGCTGCATGGTGGTCGGGCAGACATCCGGGCAGTGCGTGTAGCCAAAATACAGCAGCACGACCTTGCCCTTGTAGTCTGCCGCCGTGACCTTCTGCCCGAGGTCGTTGGTGAGGTTGAACTCCAGCTTGGGCATCACCCCGGTGATATTGCTGAGCTGCCAGGTCTGATCAGATTTGTGGCCGCAGCCCGCCAGCGGCAGGGCCAGCGCACCCAGCAAAACCAGGCGGCGCGCAGCGTGCAGGGAATGGAAACACGTCATGGTGATTGGCTAACTTCCTTCATCAATACAAGAGCGTATTGTGCCGTTTGCGTCAAACCCGGTGCGTTGCTGTCACAACTGTTTACCGCGCGCACTGCAACCCCTCGGTGCAAACCGGCTCCAAAGCGCTTCAGCTCCCAAGGAAACGCTGTGCCGCAAGTGTCTGCCCAAGCGCGGGTAGCGTGGGCAGCATGTCCTCAGGAGCATTCTGGAGAATGTCATGTCCAAACGCGCCATACTCAAAGCCCTGCTGGCTGGAGGGCTCACCACCCTGGCCACCGCAGCACTGACGGTTCACGCTGCCAGCGCCCCCCATGCTGCGTTGACGGCCATTGATGTGCTGAAGATCACGCCAGTGGATCAGCACGCCCTGCCGCTGACCGCCCTGCCCCCTGGTCAGCGCGTCGTGGTGATCAATGGCATGCGCCGCCCGCTGCAGATCAAGGGCTACGTGCATACCGCCTGATCACACCAGTTGCTGCCACCAGCTTTGATGGGCGTTGGCCAGAAGCTGACGCACATCGTGCGCAATGCCCGCGGGCGGGGTGAGCTCGGTGCCAATCAGGCGGCCATTGCCATGCGGTCCAAACACATAGATCGCAGCGCTGTGGTTCACCACATAGTTGCCGTGGGCGTCGGGCTTGCCATAGGAATAATTGACGTGATAGCGGTCAGCCAACTCCTTGGTCTGGGCAACGGTGCCACTCAGGCCGATGGCACTGGACATGAATGCATGCACATACGCGTTGAGCACCTGCGGGGTGTCGCGTTTGGGGTCCACGGTGACAAAAATCACCTGCACCTCCTTGCCCTGCGGACCGAGCAATTGTTCAGCCCGCGCGAGATGCGCCATGGTCGTCGGGCAGACGTCCGGGCAATGCGTGTAGCCGAAATACAGCACCACCACCTTGCCGAGAAAAGCCTTCGACGACTCCATCTTTCCGCTGCTGGACGCAATGTCGCTGAACTGCAGCGGTTGCATGATTTTCGGGCCGATGTAGTCCATCGCCCATTTCTCTTGATGCGGCTGCTGCGAGCAGCCTGTAAACGCCAGAACCAGCGCGCTCGCCAAAACCCATTTGGAAACAACCATCCCCCGCGCTCCTGATTCCTGTGTGTGTCTTGAGTTGGAGTGAGCCGGACTGATGCGAGTTCAGCGCCAACACAAAAAGGGACACACTTCACACTTTGTCAGCGTCATGGAAAACCCCTGCCCACCAAACCCCGGAAAACTATACAGTCTTGTCATCAATTTACGGTGTTTTACATTGGCGCGCTTGCATCGAGGCCGGTTCCATTGCGCCACTTTCACGGTGCAATCCACGTCCCGCAAGCCCGGCTGATGGTTCACGGGGGCAGCACAACATGGTTTTTTCATTGCAACGCGCA
>JAFGXB010000295.1 GCA_016936875.1 Burkholderiaceae bacterium
ACGTCGCGCGGCGGCGCTGGGATTCCAGGTCAACCCGTTGGGGGCGGCTGCATGAACGCGGCTGCCCTCAATTCTGTTTCTTGAGAGTGGGTGTGAACATGAGACGTATCAGACCCTGCACGACGGCGGATACGTTGCGCTGACCGCGCTTTGCTCATGGCCCTGCACCGTATCCGCCGCATTGCCGCTCCGCCTGCTGAAACCTGGCCACCCGCACTGCCCGGCGGGCGGCGCAGCGGCATGCAAAGCTGGCTCACCGACCCCGGCTCGCTCACCCGCCGCTTGCGGCAAGACAGCGCCCGGTTTGAGCTGCGGCTTCTGCGCCAGGGTGCTGCGCGCGCGCTGCGCGACGAATCGGCACTGCTCGGCCTGCCGCATGGACGCAAAGTGTGGCGACGCGACGTGCTGCTCATTGCCGACGGCGTACCGCGCGTATTGGGGCACAGCGTGTGCGCCCTGTCCGCCCTGCGCGGGCCTTGGCGGCTGTTGCGGCATCTGGGCGTCAAACCCGTCGGCGACGCGGTATTCGCCCGTCCGCAAACCCGGCGCAGCGCCATGCGGGTCAGGCGGCTGTCGCTGTCGTCGCCCTTGTTGCAATTGGCCGATGCGGCGCATGACGCGCACGGCCACACCAAAGCGGGGCTCTGGGCGCGACGGTCGTCCTTCGTTTTTGGCGGCGAGGCGCTCTGGGTGAGCGAGGTGTTTTTTCGCGAGGTGTGATCCAAGTCACTTTCTCGCCTGGGCCGAAGGGAAAACTCCTTGATTTTTCAGGGGGAATTTTGAAGAAATTGCGCTCTGTCAAGCATTGCAGGGCTTGCATTCTTATACTCCAGCCTGTATTTGTAACCTCTTGCAACGCCAGACGCGGGTGTGGTCTGGCACAGCGCTTTTCCCTTTTTTCTCCCAGGAGGGCCACCATGCTGGTCAACAACCTTCGAGAACGTTACTCCCCCATGTACTTCCTCGCCGCGCTTGGCGCCGGAGGGCTGGCAGTCTCGTTTTTCATCTATCCCATGTTTTTGCTGCCGCACCCGGACACGCCGATGGTGACGTTCAACCACCTGTGGCCCGTGCTGACGGATGGTGGCAACCCGCTGCTGTCCATGCTGCTCGGTCTGGACCTGCTGGCCATCATTCTGTTCGCCGTGCTGCACTTCTGGCTGCTGGCCTGGAATCTGCGCGAGTTCAAATTGTTCCGCCAGACCGCGGCCTATCAAAAGCTGCTCAGTACCAACGCCGAAATCAGCCTCATGGCCGTGCCGCTCACGCTGGCGATGAGCATCAATGTGGCCTTCGTTCTGGGCGCGGTGTTCGTGCCCAATTTGTGGAGCGTGGTGGAGTGGATGTATCCCGGCGCGATCGCCGCCTTCCTCGCCGTGGGTGTTTACGCTCTGCGCATCCTGGGCCAGTATTTCACCCGGCTATTTGTTCACGCGCAGTTCGACTTTGCCGAGAACAACTCGCTGGCACCGATGGTGTCGATCTTCGCGCTGGCAATGATCGCGGTCGGCCTGGCCGCGCCCGGTGCCATGAGCCATCACCGTGAAATCAACGCCATTGCCATGGTGCTGTCGATCTTCTTCGCCAGTGCCGCGCTGTTGCTGCTGCTGATCAAGGTGGTGCTGGGGTTCGACTCCATTCTGCGCCACGGCATCCAGCCGCAAGCCGCGGGCAGCCTGTGGATACTCATCCCCATCCTGACGCTGCTCGGCATTACCTGGATCCGCTGGTCCATGGGCCTGTCGCACAGCTTTGGCAACACCGGGCATCCAACCGACCTGCTGCTGTTCACCACGGTGATCGTGTCGCTGCAGGTGCTGTTCGGCATGATTGGCTATGCAGTCATGAAAAAGCTCAACTACTTCACCGACTATGTGGGCGGCCCGAAGAGCAATGCCGGCGCCTTCGCGCTGATTTGCCCTGGCGTGGCGTTCTTTGTCTTCGGCATGTTCTTCATCGGATTCGGTCTGGTGATGCCCAAGCTGGTCGCTTCCGGCTCGTGGGTGTACTTTGTGCTGATGGCGCCCCTGGTTGCCGTGCAGGCCAAGACCGTGCAGGTGTATTTCCGCCTGTTTGCCAAGCTGCTGCTCCGGCCTCGCCTGCAACTGACCGCTGTTTGACGACACGACGTTGTCGTGAGGAAAGAAGAAGGGCGCCACGGCACCCTTCTTCTTTCAAGCCGCGAAAACCGGCGGCCGCCAATGCGCCCACGGCCGCGCCTGCTCCAACTGCCCGGCAACGCGCAAGAGCAAGTCTTCCCTGCCCCATGCGGCAACACACTGCACGCCAACAGGCAGGCCACTGCCGTCCAGGCCCCAGGGAACCGACATCGCAGGCACGCCACTCAGGTTGGCCAGTTGGGTGAAGGGGGTGCGATGCAGATTCTCAAACGCCAACTGCTCCACCATGCCGCTGCGGCGCAACACCCCACCCAGGCCGAATTGCAGAATCAAGCGCAGCGCGGTTTGTTGCCAGGCCGGCGCGGCCAACTGCCCGATGCGC
Organism: Burkholderiaceae bacterium; assembly: GCA_016936875.1. GTDB lineage: Bacteria > Pseudomonadota > Gammaproteobacteria > Burkholderiales > Burkholderiaceae_C > Thiomonas. The sequence continues at coordinate 2,503 of JAFGXB010000295.1, forward strand.
GCGGGCGGCTGCGCGCAGGTGGGCGTGATGTAGAGATCGAAGCGCGAGAACAAGCTGCCCAGCGCGCGCATCGGCGCATTCCACCGGGCGCGCGCCAAGGCGTAATCGCCCGCAGCGAGGCCGCGTCCAATCAGCGCGAGCGCCTGTGTGTCGGTCTCGAAGGCAGACGCTGGAACGCCGCGTTCCCGCCACCACTGCAACTGCGCGGCGACCTGTCCGAAGTACATGGTGAGATAGTCGCGGGCCAGCTGCATGCCGTCTCCGACCGGATCGACGCGCTCCACGCCATGCCCCAGCGATTGCAGCAACTGCGCGCAATCCGAGGCGGCCTGTGACCAGGCTGGATCGACCGCGCCACCGATGGGCGAGGCCGTGCTCAACGCGATGCGCAGGCGCTCGGGCGACCGACTCACGTCCTGCTCAAAAGGATGCGCAGGCGGCATCACAATGAAGGGATCCCCGGGCTCGGCACCGGCCAGCACATCAAGCATGGCGGCACTGTCGCGCACCGAACGCGAAATCACGTTGGCGCTGACCGCGCCCTCCCACAGTTCGTCCGCCTGCGGCGCGCAACTCACCCGCCCGCGCGACGGCTTCAGCCCGAACAGACCGCAATAGGCCGCAGGGATGCGAATCGAGCCCCCGCCATCCGCTGCCGCCGCAACCGGCACGATGCCCGCAGCCACCGCCGCAGCAGAGCCGCCAGAAGATCCGCCCGGAGTATGGGCGAGATGCCACGGATTGCGCGCGGGCCCGAAGGCCACCGGCTCCGTGATGGCTTTCAAGCCCAGCTCGGGCGTATTGGTCTTGCCGAAAATCACCAGCCCCGCCCGCTCCCAGCGTTGCACGATGTTGTCCGTTTGCGCAGCCGCGATCCGGGCCAGATGGGCGTTGCCCTGGCTGCTTGGCACGCCAGACAGATCCATGCCCAGATCCTTGAGCAAAAAAGGCACGCCGGCAAAAGCGCCGTGCAATGGCTGCACATCCCGCAGTTGCGCCGCAGCACGTTCGCGCAAGTCGGCGATGACGGCATTGATCTGCGGGTTGACGGCATCGCAACGGTTCAGCGCCGCCTCCAACGCCTCCGCCGCGCTCAGCTCACCACGCTGGATGCGCGCAGCAAGCGCCAGTGCATCAGGCGGACTACTGTCCACCGACGCCGCTGTAGTGGAATACGTTGTATGCAAAGTCATGATGCGCAATGTAAGCGCATCTTCAACCCAACACCTCCCCGCCAAATAAAAAAGGCCCCGTCTCACAGAGAGGAGGCCTTTGGAATGTGTTCTTGGTGGTGTAGTTTAACAGAAAACCAAACCCACATATCAGCA
>JAFGXB010000296.1 GCA_016936875.1 Burkholderiaceae bacterium
AGGTCGCCGTGCCCCTGGCCGATGCCTTCCGCGCCATCGCCAACCGCGCCCTGGGCGCCAGCTATGACGTGGCGCCGATCCATGAGGGCGTCATCTGGGATTACCGCCTGGCGCGTGCCCTGGCCGCGGCCTGTTGCGGTGCGGGGCTGGCCCTTTCCGGTGTCATCCTGCAGGCTTTGTTGCGCAATCCGCTGGCCGATCCCTATGTGCTGGGCGCTTCCGGCGGTGCCGGGCTGGGGGCGATTGTGGCGTTGCTGCTCGGCGCGGCGTTGTGGGCGGGCAGTGTGCTTGGCGCCGGAGCCGCCTTGCTGTTGCTGCTGCTCATTGGCCGCCGCATCCTGGCCAGCCGGGACGATGAGGCGTCTGCCCAGCTCATTCTGATTGGCGCCATGCTGGCCGCACTGGCCGGGGCGCTCTCCACCCTGTTGCTCAGCCTGGTGCCCGACCAGCAATTGCGTGGCGCGATGTTCTGGCTGGTGGGCAATCTGTCCGGCGCCGCGCATGGGCCCTGGCTGTGCGGCCTGGCTGCGCTGCTGGCCGTGTGGATGTTGTGGCGCCAGCGCCGCTATGACCGCTTGATGCTGGGCAGCGAAGTGGCCTGGCTGTTGGGCGAGCCCGTCTTGCGCGCGCGGCTGGAATTGGTGCTGCTGGCCGCGCTGGCGACCGGCGCGTCGGTTGCCGTCGCCGGGGCGGTGGGTTTTGTCGGGTTGGTCGTGCCGCAGGCCTTGCGGCTGCTCGGTCTGCAGCGCCTGCGTGACCTGGCCTGGGCCGCGCCGCTGGCCGGTGCTGCGTTGGTGGTGGCTGCCGACACGCTGGCGCGCGGCGTGTTCATGCCGTATGAGTTGCCAGTCGGCGCGGTCACTGCGCTGGTGGGGGCGCCGGTGTTCATCCTCATGTTGCGGCGGGTGCGATGAGCCACGACGCCTGGCTGCAGATCGACGGGCTGGATGTGGTGGCCGCGCCGCATCTGCCGCCACTCGCGCGCTGTGTGACGCTGGATTTGCGCCCAGGCGACCGGCTGGGGCTGATGGGACGCAACGGCGCGGGCAAGTCCACGCTGCTGCGGCAGATCGCCGGGCTGCTGCCTCTGGCCGGACGTTCCGCGCAAGTGCAACTGCAGGGTCACCCCCTGCACAGTCTCGGCCCCGAACGCCTGGCCGCCTTGCGCACCCTCATGCCCTCTCAGCCGCGCGACCGGTTCAATCTGTCCGTGCTGGCCTTGCTCGAACTGGCGCAGCCCCGGGTGGACGCGCCGTCGGCCCAAGACGCCTTGCGCCATCTGGATGCGTGGGCGCTGCGCGACCGCGATGTGCTGGCCCTGTCTGCCGGGGAACGCCAGCGCGTGGCCTTGGCGCAGGCCTTGGTGCAAGGCTGCCCCTTGCTGCTGCTCGATGAGCCGGTGGCATTTCAGGACCCGGGGCATCAACGCCTGGTGGGGGCCTTGCTGGAGACCTTGACCGACCGTATTGTGGTGTTTTGCGCGCACGACGTGAACTGGGTGGCGCGCCATGCCACGCATGTGCTGGGCCTGGGCTTGCAGGCCGACGACCACGGCTGGTTCGTCGCCCCATGCGATCTGGCCTTGCAGCCCGAGCGGCTGCACCGTCTGTACGACTGCCACTGGACGCAGCTTCAGGACGCCAGCGGGCATCGCGCCTGGATTGCGCTCTAGCGCCGCGCCATGACGCGGCAGGATCGCCGATACTTACGCCATGTCCACCGCGTCCGCCCCACCCACAGCACCCGATCCGTTGCCCAAGGCCAGCCGCTGGCGCGTGCTCAGGGCCAGGCTGAGCACGGGTGCACGGCGTGCCCTGAGCGCCTGGAAGCAGACAGGACCGCAGTGGATGGCGGCGGCATTGGCGCTGATCAGCGGCGTGTTTCAGATCAGCCAGCAGTTCACCCCGCTGCGTCAGGCCGTTCTGGGGATCGTGCAGCGTGGCGCGGAAGGCATTTCCGGCCTGACCGATCTGGCCGCCTTCCCGCATGTGGTGATCGGGGCCGGGCTGATCCTCATGATTCCGGGTTTGTTGCTGCGCGCGCGCGTGGCCTGGATTCTGGGGCTGCTGCTGAGTTTGTTGTCTGCGGGGCTGGCGTTCTGGGCGGCACGTCGGCCCGACGGTATTTTCATGCTGTCCGGCGCGTTGCTGCTGGTGCTGCTGGTGTACGCACGGCATTTCACCCGCAGCAGTCTGGCAGCGAGTTCCCTGTTTGCGCTGCTTGGCGTGGGCAGCCTGCTGATCTACGGCACCGTGGGCAGTCTGTGGTTCGGGGCCGGGTATACGCCGCCCATCCATAGCCTGCCCACGGCGTTTTATTACACCATCGAGACCATGTCCACGGTTGGATACGGCGACATCGTGCCGCATACGCTGCAGGCCCGCATGTTCACGGTGTCGATGATCGTTCTGGGCATCTCGGTTTTCGCCACCACGCTGTCCGTGGTGATCGGCCCGCTGGTGGGCGGCAGTCTCAAACGCGCTCTGGAGGGAAAAATGCAGAAAGAACAACGCAAGAATCACTACGTCATCATCGGTGTGTCCGGTCTGGCCTATGCCATGTGGAAAGAGCTGACCAGTCGCGGCGTGCCGGTCACGGTGATTGCGCCCACCGGGCATCCCTCGCCCTACCCAGAGTCTGCCGACGTGATTACGGCAGACGCCACCCGCAATGAAACCCTGGAACTCGCCGGAGTACCCCGTGCCAAGGCCGTGTTGACTCTGCGCGATGACGATGCTGAAAACGCCTTCGCCGTGCTCGCGGTCAAAGAGCTGGCGCCCGGCGTCAAAACCATCGCCGGGGTCAACGATGTGCGTCACATCAACAAAATCCGCCGGGTGCAGCCCGACGTGCTGTTCGCCCCCCAACTCCTCGGCAGTCAGCTTCTGGTGCGCGATCTGTTCGATGAGCCGATCGACAACCAGACCGTGCACAAACTCCTGTTCCCTCTGACTTGAGTCGATTCGGGAGAAAACAGAAAAACCTGCTTACAACCCGGTGTCAAACACATTCGGCTGACATGATGTAAGTCAAGCCGATGCGGCAGTGCAGCAAGCACACTGCAAACCCTCATTCACATTCTGGAGGTGTGCCATGCATCCGACCGAGCAACTGCAAGCCGTGCAAAAAGCCGAACTGGAATCGGCTTTCGCGCTGAGCCAGACCTTGTTTCGCGGGTTTGAACAAATGACCCAGTTGCAACTGCAGATGATGCGCGACGTGGCGCAACACACCGCAGAGACTGTGGAAACGACCCTGTCCGCACGTGATCTGCCAACCCTGCTGCAGACGCAGGCGCAGAACCCGCAGCAAGTCGGCGGCGAAAGCTTGATGGCGTATTTCCAGAAGCTGGCGCAAATCGTTTCAGCCACCCAGTCCGAAATGGCCGAGACCATGAGTTCCAGTCTGAGCCGCCTGCAAACCAGTCTGCAAGACAGCGTCAAGCAGGGCACGAGCGCGTTGCCTGCCGGGGCCGAGCCGGTGCAGGCGTTGTTCCAGAGCGCGATGCAATTCACCACGCAAGCGATTGAAGCCCTGCAGAACACGCAGCAGCAGGCGAGCAAGCTGATGAGCGATCAGGTTCAAAGTCTGTCGGCAGCTGGCAAGAAAGCCGCGGCACCGGCACGCAAGCGCAGCAGTTAATTTCACGCAAGCAGAGAGGACATCATCATGACAGACACCCCGATGCGCGACCGCTTGCACGAGATCGAGTCGCTGCTGTCCACGCTGGGGAAAAGCCACCCCAACGAAGTCCAGGCCTTCATGAATTTCATGGGCAAGGCGGAATCCGGCCCTGCCCTGGCGTCCAAGCACAAGGAACTGGTGAACGTGGCGCTATCGGTTGCGGCACAGTGCGAATGGTGCATCGCGTTTCACGTCAAACAGGCCGTGCACGCCGGAGCGAAACGCGATGAGTTGATCGAGGCCGGTTTTCTGGCCGTGCTCATGCATGGCGGCCCGGCCATGATGTATATGACCCCCTTGCTCAATGCGCTCGATGAGTTCGGCCTGCCAGCGGCCGCTCAGGTTTGAAGCATGAAACAAGCCCCTCTTTCCCCTGAGAAGATGCGGGCGTTTCAAGAGTTCATCTGGCGCGCGATGGGGCGGCTGGATGGCGCGCAGTCGCACGACCTGCTCGATTCGACGAGTGAACTCGGCCAGGCGGCGCGCGCCTACTATGAAGAATTGGCGGAAGGTCGGCCCTGGGATGAGATGGCGGAATTCCTCACACCCATCGGCAGCGATGCCCTGCCTGAACATCTACCAGACGATGCGCCACTTCCATCGGACCTGGTGCGAGGAGACTGACATGGGGCAGCACAGGGCACAAAAATCGCAGGCGATCCGCCCGGATCAAGGCTATGGAAAAACGCTCGAAGCCCTGCAGATCGAACTGGTGAAGTTTCAGAAGCATCTCATCGCCAAGGGCGACCGCATTCTCATTTTGCTCGAAGGGCGCGACAGCGCAGGCAAGGATGGCACCATCAAGCGGGTGATCGCGCATCTCTCGCCGCGCGATACCCGCGTGGTGGCGCTTAACAAACCGTCCTCGCGCGACGCATCGGAGTGGTATTTCCAGCGTTATGTGCCGCATCTGCCGGCTGCCGAGGAGTTTGTGTTGTTCAACCGCAGCTGGTACAACCGCGCCGGTGTGGAGTGGGTGATGGGGTTTTGCACCGAGGCGCAATACGAGGAATTCATGGAGACCGTGCCGGTGTTCGAGCAGATGCTGGTGCGCTCGGGCGTCCAGCTCTTCAAGTATTACCTCGATATCGACAAGACCGAACAAAAGCAGCGGCTCAAAGACCGTCTGACCGATCCGCTCAAGCAGTGGAAGATGAGCCCCATCGATGCGGCGGCGCAGAAGAACTGGACGCGCTACAGCACCGCGCGCAACGCCATGTTTGCGCGCACGCATACGCCGACGGCGCCTTGGACCGTTGTGCGCGCCAATGACAAAAAGCAGGCGCGGCTCAACCTCATCATGGATCTGCTCACCCGGCTGGATTACCAGGGCAAGGATCATGCCTTGCTCTGCCCAGACCCCGATGTGGTGTTCAGCTACACGCATGACGCCGTGGCGCAGGGGCGCGTGGCGGTTTGAGCCGATCGGGGCCAGAGCACATGGCAGCCAATGCCACAGCCGCGCCCGGCGCGTCTGCCGCCGTTCATCCCGATCACGCGCAAATCATCGCCTTGCTCGATGACGCGCCCATGCGGCTGCCGCACGATCTGGCCTGGGCGCTGTCCAGCGGGGGGACCTTGATCGACGGGCTCTCCGTGTTCATGCTGGGCATGGCCATTCCGCTGCTAGTCCAGAATCTGGGGCTGTCCGTGCTGCAAACCGGGCTGCTGGGCGCAGCCCTGGTCGCCGGGGCCATATTTGGCGCCGCACTGGGCGGGCGTCTGGCTGACCGCATTGGCCGAAAAACCGTTTTTCTGCTCGACATGGCCCTGCTCGCTGTGGCCACTGGGTTCAGCGCACTGACCTGGAACGCCTGGGGGCTGATTGCCGCGCAGTTGGCCGTGGGTGTTGGCATTGGCATGGATTTTCCGGTGAGCGGCAGCTATGTTGCCGAGTGCATGCCGCACCGTCGGCGCAGCCGGATGATGGTGGCGACCATCGCCTGCCAATCCGTCGGTTTGCTGCTGGCTGCGCTGCTCTGCATGGCCTTGTTGCATCTTGCGCCCAGCCCGTCCGTCTGGCGCTGGTTTTTCGCCACCGAAACGCTGATTGCCGTGCTGTTCCTGCTGGGCAGGCTGAATCTGCCGGAAAGCCCTCGGTGGCTGATGGGGCAAGGCCGTAACCGCGAGGCGGTGCATATGCTTGAACGCTTCGTTCCCTCAGACCGGCGCTTGCTTGAACGCATGGCCACGCGTCTGGGCAACACCGTGCATTACGTTGCCCGCGTGCCCCAATCCACCACACCGCCAGGCTATGCCGTGCTGTTCCAGCCCGCCTATTTGCGCAGCACGCTGTTGAGCACGGTTCCCTGGTTTTTGATGGACATTGCCACCTATGGCGTTGGCCTGTTCACCGCGGTGCTGCTTGCGGAAATGCATTTTGAAGGCCGGACTCTGCCGCTGGTGTCGCAGGTGGCCGCACTGGCGCGTGGCACCGGGTTGATTGATCTGTTTTTGCTGCTGGGCTTTGCGCTCGGGCTGTGGGCGGTGGGCCGGTTCGGGCGGATTCGCATGCAGCTCATCGGCTTTGGCGGCATGGCGCTGGGTATGGGCGTTCTGTGGCTGAGCACGGCGTTATCTGGCGGGCCGGGGCAGCATGTTGCGCTGGTGTTCGCGGGGTTTGTGGTGTTCAACCTGTTCATGAACATGGGGCCGAACAGCACCACTTACATTTTGCCCACTGAGCTGTATCCAACCCAGTTGCGCGCAACCGGGGCGGGTTTCGCTGCGGCAGTGGCCAAGATCGGCGCCACGCTCGGGGTGTTTGCCTTGCCGCTGGTCAAGTCGTCTTTCGGCGTGCCCGTGGTGCTGGCTTTACTGGTTGTCATCAGCGTTCTCGGCCTGCTCGCCACCTGGATGTTCAGCATGTATGGCCATGGCCTGACACTGGAACAGCATCAAACCCAACACCTGCCGACGCGCCGCTCCCGCACGGCGTTGGCAAGGCCGCTTTGAGCGAGGAGGAATCATGAACAGCGTTCAAAAGCTCGATGCCAAGGCCGCAACCGCCATGGAACCCGAGGCTTTGCTGCAATCGTTGCGCAGCACAACAAAAGGCCTGTCCCAGAGTGAAGCCGCGCAGCGTCTGGCGCAAATCGGACCCAACGCGTTGCCCGAGCAGCACATCAGCCTGTTGCTGCGCCTGGCGCGTTACTTCTGGGGGCCGATTCCGTGGATGATCGAAATCGCCGCGCTGCTGTCGGCGCTGGTGCGGCACTGGCCGGATTTCATCATCATCCTCGCGCTACTGCTGTTCAACGCGGGCATCGGCTTCTGGCAGGAATACAAGGCCAGCAGCGCGCTCGACGCGCTGAAAAAGCAGCTCGCGCTGAAGTGCCGCGCCTTGCGCGACGGGCAATGGCTGCAGATCGACACCGCGCAACTCGTGCCCGGCGATGTGGTGCGCGTACGCCTGGGCGACATCGTTCCGGCCGACATCAAGCTGCTCTCGGGCGACTACCTCAGCGTGGACCAATCCGCGCTGACCGGCGAGTCGCTGCCGGTCAGCCGCAAGGTGGGCGAGGTGGTGTATTCGGGCTCCATCGCCAAGCAGGGCGAGATGCTCGGCGTGGTCTATGCCACCGGGGTCAACACCTATCTGGGCAAGACCGCGCAACTGGTGCAGAAAGCCGGTGCCGTGTCGCACTTCCAGAAGGCCGTGCTCAATATCGGCGACTATCTCATCTACGTCAGTCTCGGGCTGGTGGCGATTTTGGTGTTGGTCGAGTTGCAGCGCGGTCTGCCGTGGATCGATCTGCTGCAGTTCGCCCTCATCCTCACCGTGGCCTCTATTCCAGTGGCCATGCCGGCGGTGCTGTCGGTGACCATGGCGCTGGGTGCGCTGGCCTTGTCGAAGGAAAAGGCCATCGTGTCGCGGCTGGAGTCGATCGAGGAG
>JAFGXB010000297.1 GCA_016936875.1 Burkholderiaceae bacterium
GATGCGCGCCGCAACCGCCATGGAGTCCGAGAACGCCCCCGCCGTACCGCTGGCAACCGGGCGCACTCCGCTGCAAATCAGCGTGCAGGGCTCGGTCCAGCTCACACGCTGAAAAGCCACCCCATACGCCAACTGCGGCCTAAAATCCGCAGCCTTGTTGTTTAACCCACCGCCGCCCGTGCGGCCCGGTATGCCGCACACCAAACCAGAATTCGTCCTCACCCTCTCCTGCCCGGACGCGCCAGGCATCGTGCATTCGGTCTCCGGCCTGCTGTACCAGGCCGGTTGCAACATCATGGACTCGCAGCAATACGGCGACGCCGACACCGGGCTGTTTTTCATGCGGGTGCATTTTTCCGCGCCGGCGCATTTGCAGGACGCAGCCCAGTTCTCGCTGTTGTTTGCCGACGTGCGCAAGCGCTTTGACATGCAGGCGCAGTTCCACGACCTGCGGACGCGTCCGAAAGTGCTCATCGCGGTCAGCCAGCATGGCCACTGCCTCAACGACCTGCTCTACCGCTGGAAAGCCGGACAACTGGCCATGGACATTGGCGGCGTGGTGTCCAACCACACCACCTTCGCCAACCTCACCCGCAGCTACGACCTGGACTTTCACCATCTGCCGCTGGCCGCCGGCGCCAGTGCGCAAGACAAACACGCACAGGAACAGGCCATTGCCGAGGTGATGCAGCGCACAGGCGCGGAATTGCTGATCCTCGCACGCTATATGCAGATCCTCAGCCCCGCGTTCTGCCAGCAGCTCGAAGGCCGCGCCATCAACATCCACCACTCCTTCCTGCCCAGCTTCAAGGGCGCCAGGCCCTACGCGCAGGCCTATGTGCGCGGGGTCAAGCTCATCGGCGCCACGGCGCATTACGTCACCGCCGACCTCGACGAAGGCCCGATCATTGAACAAGATGTGGAGCGCGTGGATCACACCATGAGCGCCGCCGACCTCACCGCCGTCGGGCAAGACGTGGAGAGCGTGGTGCTCGCCCGCGCGGTGCGCTGGCAGGTGGAACACCGCATCCTGCGCAATGGCCACAAAACCGTGGTGTTCCGCTGACGCATATTGAACAACCGAGACCGCCCATGCCCCGCCGCAAGCTCCCACCCCAGACGCCCTGGACCAACTCCCCCGATGATGTGGAAGCCGCGTTCTACGACGCGCTCGCCAGCGGCAACCTCGACGCACTCATGGCCTTGTGGGCCGAAGACGAAGAGATCTGCTGCATTCACCCCGGCGGTCAGCGACTGGACGGCGCCGCCGCCATTCGCGACGGGTTTTCCCAGTTGTTCGGCAACGGCGGGCTGCAGATCAACGCGGAAGTGCAGCACCGCTGGCACAGCATGGCCAGCGCGGCACACAGTGTGGTCGAGCGCATCCAGGTGGAGGTGGACGGCAAGCTGCAATGGGGCCTCGTTCTCGCCACCAATGTGTTCGTGCAAACCGCAGCCGGGTGGCGCATGGTGCTGCACCATGCCAGCCCGGGCACACCGCAAACTCCGCTCGACGCCATGACGCCAAGCGACGTGCTGCACTGACTTGCCGGTTTTGCAGCCTCTTGCGAAACGCCTCGCACAACCCTGCCGTCTTCGCACCCATGCATCAAACCAAGGGCGTTTCTCCTTACACCGCGCCGCGCTGGCTGCCCGGCGGGCAGTTGCAAACCGTGTTGCCCGCCCTGATCTCACGCCCTGCAGACCGCGCCCCCGCACTCCGCCGCGAACGCTGGACGACACCTGACGGCGACTTCATCGATGTGGACTGGCTGGAGGCACAGGCGCCGCCCGCGGCCCCGTTGCTGGTGCTGTTCCACGGCCTCGAAGGATCCTCCCGCAGCCACTACGCCCAGTCTGTGCTCGCGGCCTGCGCCGCAGCGGGCTGGCAATGCGCCGTGCCCCATTTCCGCGGCTGTTCGGGCCAGGACAATCACGCCCCGCGCGCTTATCACTCCGGCGACTTTGCCGAAATCGACTGGATTCTTCAGCGCTTTGCCATGCTGCGCCCGCACACGCCGCTCTACGCCGCCGGCGTCTCGCTCGGCGGCAATGCCCTGCTGCGCTGGGCGCAGGAACAAGGCACCAGCGCGAGCAGCCGGGTGCGAGCGCTTGCCGCAGTGAGCGCGCCGCTCGATCTGGCTGCCGGTGGCCGCGCCATTGCCACCGGGCTGAGCTACCAGATCTACACCCGCATGTTCCTGCGCACCCTCAAACCCAAGGCGCTGCGCATGATTGCCCGCCATCCCGGCCTGGCCGACGCGCAACGTGTGCGCAGCGCCCGCGATCTGGGCGCATTCGACGATGCCTTCACCGCCCCCATCCACGGCTTTCTGGATGCGGCGGATTACTGGGCCCGGGCGTCGAGCAAGCCGCATCTGCACCAGCTGCGCCTGCCCGCCCTCATCCTCAACGCCCGCAACGACCCCTTCCAGCCCGCATCCGCGCTACCGGACTCCCGACTCCCATCCGACTGGGTTCGACTCGAACAACCGGCGCACGGCGGCCATGTGGGCTTTGCGCAAGGCCGCCCCCCCGGACGACTGGACTGGATGCCACAGCGTCTGCTGCATTTTTTTCAGCACGAAACCTGAGAGGATGTGAACGCATGGATGCCGCCGTTCTCCAGGCCATGGCACGCTGGCCCCATGTGCCGCGTTGCACTGGCTGGCTGGCCCTCGACCAGCGCGGTCAATGGTGGATGCGCAATCACCCGGGCCCCGCCGTCTGGTCACGCGACGCCCGAGGCCGCATGGACAAAACCGGCGCAGGCCCGGTGCTGCACGAAGGCCTGGCCGCGTTCATCGGGCGCAACTACACCACCGATGCAGCCGGCGCATGGTTCTTCCAGAATGGCCCGCAACGGGTGGACGTCAGCCTGGAAGCCGCCCCCTGGATCGTCCGTCTGCAACACGCTGCGCAAGAAGGCTGGCATTGGCGCACACACACCCTGCTGCCCTGCAAGGTGGAATCCGTCTGGCTGGACGCACAGGGGCAGGTCTGGCTGCGCACAGACCGTGGCGGCGGCCTGCTGCACAGCAACGACATCCCCGTCTTTGCCGAACATCTCGACGCGCAAAGCACACACTTGCTGCTCCCCGGTACCGCGCCGCTCGCCATCGGCCAGTTCGCAGACGCCCCCGCAGCATTCTTCGGCTTCCAGCCCGATCCGTCGTAAACGCAGGAAATAAAAAAGCCCGCAGTATGTGCGGGCTTGTTCAAGCCAGTGCAAACCCCGCTGGGCGCACTGGCGTGGACTTGTTTTGACTTACTTCGACTGGGCCACCATGTAATCCACCGCGGCTTTCACATCGTCATCACTCGCCGTCGATCCCCCCTTGGGTGGCATCATGCCGAGCTTGCCGGTATAGCCGTGGATGGCGCGGTCGTACAGCACGGTGTCGCCCTGCGCAATGATGGGCGCCCAAGCCGCCTTGTCGCCCACTTTCGGTGCACCCGCCACCCCCGCGCCATGGCAGGCGATGCAGGTCGATTCATACAAGCCCTTGCCATCCACCTTGGCCGCAGCCACCGGCATGGCCGCGCCACTGCCTGAACCTGCGGGCGTTGCGGCTGCAGAGGCCGCAGGAGCCGCAGCGGCTGCCGTGGTCATGGTCGCGGCATTCGCTTGCGCTGCCGCCTGGCTGCTGGCTGCCACAGCGGCAGAGCCGACCGGAGCGATTCGCGCGTCGACAGCAGCGGTCGACAACGACTCCGAACCCGCTGGCGGCTCGCTGCTGCTGCCGATGTAAAACGCAATCAGCAGCAGCAAAATGATCGGAACGGCGAACCCGATGCCCATCACCGTCAGGATTTTGCGCAAGGTGGGCGCAAAAGGCAGATCAGACACGTCATTGGAACTGGAAGATGCCGAATGAGAATTCGAGTGCGGTGCGCTCATAGCTGTCGTGTGGAAAGTGGAAATTCAAAAAAACACAGGCAATATCATATGCGCTGCCCACGATCTCTCGACCGGGTCAACCCCGACACCGCCCACCGCAGCCCGCGAATTTGATCTGCATCACATTAAGTTACTTTCTGTAACGCGGCTGATTGTCGCAGTCGCCGCATCAGATTGTGGCAGGCCTTGCGCCATGCGTCCCCTTTCCGGCAAACCGGCCACGGCCTTTGCGCTGCTGGACAGGTTAAGATGTTACGTTGCATGGATGTTCGCTGCTTGCCAGCTGCGCCAGTGGCTGAGTGGGCAGAAATCCGGCCCCGTCGTTCTGGCCCCTGTGGGCTGCAAATCATCGGTTCTGCACACGCCATACCAAGTATGGGTGTTGATACAGCATGCGGCTGTAGCTCAGTGGATAGAGTATTGGCCTCCGAAGCCAAGGGTCGTGGGTTCGATCCCCGCCAGCCGCACCAGTTTTCGCAACGCAAGCCCAATGCAGTCCGCGATCGGACACCCCAAACCGAAGCGCAACGGCCTGGCGCTGTCCGTCGCGCTCTGCACGTCGCACCGCCTTACAGCCAGCCGATGACACGGCCTGTTCTGGCTGCCCCGTGTGCCCATCGCCAAGCCACCACAAATCAGAGCCCACCCCGGACTTTTGTTCTGTGCATGGCGCGCGCCTCGCAGGGCGTTGGTGCAACCGTGAAAGAATCGCGGCTTTCACCGAACAGCCCGGCGCTTGGCGCGGGCGCTGCTGCCATGCAAACCCAACAGGTCCGCACCTACCTTCTCGACCTTCAAACCCGCATTCTGGCGGCGCTGCACGCAGCCGACGGCCAGCCGTTCCGGCGCGATGCATGGACGCGCCCGGCCGACTCGCCGCTGCAGGGTGAAGGCATCAGCAACCTGATCGAGTTTGGCGGCCTGCTGGAGCGCGGCGGCTGCAATTTCTCACATGTGTACGGCCCCAAGCTGCCGCCTTCGGCCACGCAGCACCGACCCGAACTGGCGGGAGCGCCGTTCGAGGCGCTGGGCATTTCGCTGGTGTTCCACCCGACCAACCCGTATGTGCCGACAGTGCACATGAATGTGCGCATGCTCATGGCCCAGCCCGAGGGCCAGGCGCCGGTGGCCTGGTTTGGCGGCGGCATGGATCTCACCCCGTATTACGGCTTTGAAGACGATGCGGCGCATTTCCACCGCACCTGCCAGACCGCGCTGGCACCGTTTGGCGACGACCACTATCCGCGCTTCAAAGCGTGGTGTGACGACTATTTCTTTCTCAAGCACCGCAATGAGCCGCGCGGCATCGGCGGGGTGTTTTTCGACGACTACGCCGAGGGCGGTTTCGAGAGCGGCTTTGCGCTGATGCGCGCGGTGGGCGACGCCTTCCTTCCCGCCTATCTGCCCATCGTGGAGCGTCGCCGCGCCCTGCCCTACGGCGAGCGCGAACGCGACTTTCAGGCCTATCGCCGCGGGCGCTATGTCGAGTTCAATCTGGTGTGGGATCGCGGCACGCACTTCGGCCTGCAGTCCGGCGGGCGCACCGAGTCCATCCTCATGTCCATGCCGCCCATCGTGAAGTGGCGTTACGACTGGCATCCCGAGCCAGGCACGCCCGAAGACCAGCTGTACGCGGTTTTCCTCAAGCCGCGTGACTGGGCCACTGCGTGAACCAGCAATCCTCGACCGCGCCCAGGCGCATCGGCCTGCTGGGCGGCAGCTTCGACCCCATCCACTGCGCGCATCTGCAACTCGCGCAAAGCGCCTGCGGCGAACTGGCGCTGGACGCGGTGTGGTTCATTCCCGCAGGCCAGCCCTGGCAGCGCGACACTCTGGCCGCCAGCCCGCAGCAGCGCTGGGACATGGTGAACCTCGCCATTGACGGCCTGCCGGGTTTGCACGCCAGTGACATCGAACTCAAGCGCGACGGGCCAAGCTACACCATCGACACCGTGCGCGAACTGCGCGCCGCGCATCCGACGACCGCATTCACCTTCATTCTCGGCGCCGATCAGTTGCGCAATCTGCCCACCTGGAATGGCTGGGACGACATCGCCGCCCAGGTCGATCTGGCCGCCGCGCGCCGGCCTGGCTATGCCGACATCGCCCCGCCCGAATTGCTCGCCGCGCTGGCCGCGCACGGCCACCGCCTGCACCGGCTGGACATGGCCGAAATTGACCTCTCCGCCACACGCGTGCGCGAGCGCATGGCCCTCGGCAAATCGCTCGCCGGGCTGGTGCCTGCGGCTGTGGCACACTACATTGATCAACATCGCCTCTATCAGCACTGAAACCGCATGGATATCCGCAAACTGCAACGCACCATCGTCGACGCCCTGGAAGACGTCAAAGCACAAGACATCGAGGTGTTCAACACCGAAGAGCTCACCAGCCTGTTCGACCGGGTCATCGTCGCCAGCGGCTCCTCCAACCGACAAACCCGCGCGCTGGCCAGCAGCGTGCGCGACAGCGTGAAGGCCGCCGGATTCGACGTGCGCAACCCGGAAGGCGAGGAAACCGGCGAATGGGTGCTGGTGGACTGCGGCGGCGCGGTGGTGCACATCATGCAGCCGCCCATTCGCGCCTATTACAGGCTCGAAGAACTCTGGGGCGCCAAACCGGTCCATCTCAAGCTGGGCGGAGCGAAAAAAAGCAGTACGAAACCCGCCGTGAAAGTGGTCGCCCAAGGCCCGGACAGCCGCCCCGACAAGCCTGAGGAGCCGGTCAAAGCCCCTGCGCGCAAAACCGCCTATAAAACACCGGCCGCCAAACGTCCTGCGGCCAAGAAAGCCGCAGCGAAAAAAGCGGTGGCCAAAACCGCGCCAGTCCGCACCTCGCCTTACGGCGAGACCAACGCCGACAAAAAACGCGTCACCCGCGTCGTGGGCACGTCGGCCGGTGCACGCTCGGCGCCTTCTGCGCCGGCACGCAAACGCGCCGAAGCCAGCAGCGCGGCCCCCGCAAGCAAGCGGCCGGCTGCGCGCAATCCCGCGCCGAGAAAAACCGCCGCGAGCAGCACCACCGCCGCAAAACGACCCGCTGCAAAAAAAGTGGCAGTCAAAGCCGCCGCCAAGACCGCCGCGCGCAAAGCACCAGCGCAAAGCGCACCGGCCAAGCGCGCCCCAGCCAAGAAACGGGCGTCCTGAACGCTTGCCGGCACCTGCTCTATCCGGGCCCGGCTGCGCATGAAACTCTGGCTGCTCGCCGTGGGCCAGCGCATGCCGCGCTGGGTGGACGCGGCCTACGCCGACTACGCCAAGCGTCTGCCGCCAGAAACACCGCTGCTGCTCAAGGAAATTCGCGCGGAAGCCCGCAGTTCCAGCATCAGCACCGAGGCGGTGATGGAGCGCGAAGCGCAGCGCATAGACGCCGCCCTGCCCCCCGGAGCGCGCCTCGTCGCGCTGGATGAGCGCGGCCAGCGACTCACCACTGCCGCACTGGCCGATCAACTGCAGCACTGGCGACAGGACGGGCGCGACGTTGCCCTCATCGTGGGCGGTGCAGACGGCCTGGCGCCGCGACTCAAGCAACGCGCCGACACCTTGCTGCGCCTGTCCGATCTCACCCTGCCACACGGCCTGGTGCGCGTGCTGCTGGCCGAGCAGCTGTACCGCGCCCACAGCCTGCTCACAGGGCATCCGTATCACCGGGCCTGAAGGCTCATGCCCTTGCGGGCCGCGGCGATAATTGCTGCATCTTGCCCCCTTGCCAACACCATGACGTTTCCCTCCGCAGACACCCTCTGGGCCGATGTGCTTGCCGTGCGGCAGCAGCAACCGCTGGTGCACAACATCACCAATTTTGTGGTGATGAACTACAACGCCAACGCCCTGCTGGCATTGGGCGCCGCACCAGTGATGGCGCACGCCCGCGAAGAAGTGCGCGACATGGCGGCCATCGCCCAGGCGCTGGTGCTCAATATCGGCACCCTCTCGCCGGAGTGGGTGGAGGCCATGGGCATGGCGCTGGACACCGCTCGCGGCCGCGGCATTCCCGTGGTGCTCGACCCGGTGGGCGCCGGGGCGACGCTGTACCGCAACCAGGCCATTACCACCCTGCTGGCCGTGGGCAGCCCCACGGTCCTGCGCGGCAACGGCTCGGAGATTCTCAGTGTGGCCGGCGTGGAAGCCGCCACCCGTGGCGTGGACAGTTCGGCCGCGTCAGACGACGCCGTAGCCGCCGCCCGTGGGCTTGCCGCGCGTCTGGGCGCGGTGGTGTGCGTGAGTGGCGCCACCGATCACATCCTCACGCCCGACGGCCGCCATCTGCGCCTGAGCAATGGCCATCCGTGGATGACGCGCGTCACCGGCGTCGGCTGCTCGGCCAGCGCCCTGATCGGCGCGTTCTGCGCGGCGCAGCCCGATGCCTTTGCCGCCACCGCTGCGGCCATGGCGTATCTCGGCGTGGTGGGCGAAGTGGCGGCAGAGCGCGTGCAGGCGGCAGGCGCAGGCGTGGGGCAGTTGCAGATCGCCCTGCTCGACGGCCTGCAACTGCTCGACGCCGACACGTTCCGCAGCCGCCTGCGCCTGGCCCATGACTGAGTCGCCCCCTGATCCGACCCACCGCTGGCCGCTGTCCGCGCTGCGACTGCATCTGGTCACCGATGACGCACTGTGCGGTCCGCGCGGCGTGGAGGCCGTGGTGGCTGCCGCCGCGCGCGGTGGCGCCACCTGCGTGCAGTTGCGCGAAAAGCAGCTCGATACACGGCTGTTTGTGGAACGTGCCCGTGCGCTCAAGGCGCTGCTCACCCCGCTTGGCGTGCCGCTGATCATCAACGACCGGATCGACATTGCCCTGGCCGTAGGCGCCGATGGCGTGCATGTTGGCCAAAGCGATATGGCGGCAGCGGACGTGCGCCGTCTCATGCCGCATGCGCTCGTTGGCCTGTCGGTGGAAAACGCCGCGCAGGTGCGCGCCGCAGCGCGCTGCCCGGTCGACTATCTGGGCGTCAGTCCGGTGTTCTCCACCCCGAGCAAGCCAGACGCTGCGCCCGCCCTTGGCCTGGACGGCCTGCGCGCACTCCGCGCACTCACCCGCCTGCCACTCATTGCCATTGGCGGGATTGATCTGGACAACGCCGCGCAAGTCATGGCCGCTGGCGCCGACGGTCTGGCCGTGGTGCGCGCCCTGTGCGCGGCACCCGATCCCGCCGCCGCCGCGCAAGCCCTGCGCCGCCACACCGACCGGCAACACGCCCTCCTGAACGTGC
>JAFGXB010000298.1 GCA_016936875.1 Burkholderiaceae bacterium
GGGCGTGCGGGGTTTTGACGGGGCGGCTTACGGTGGATGTTTTCATGGGCAGGTAAATTGTAGGGAGGGTGTTCCAAACCTCGGTACACCGCAGTTTCTCCATCCTTACGGTCAATCGTCCATGTTCCGTTTTTTCAAACGCAAATCCGCTCCAGAATCCGCCTCGCCCGAGGTGCAGGTCGAGACTGCGCCCGAGCAGGAGGCCACGCTTGTGCAGCCCGCCGTGGCCACCGCGCAAGAGCCGCAAGTTCAGTCCGTCCCGGCGCAGGACGTGGAGCTGATCGCCGAGGAGCAGCCAACATCCGGCTGGTTCAACCGCCTGCGCACCGGGCTGCGCAAAACCGGCTCGGGCATCAGCGGGCTGTTTGGCGGCAGCAAGATTGACGAGGCGCTGTATGAAGAGCTCGAATCCGCCCTGATTGTGGCCGACGCGGGCATGCCTGCGACCACCGCGCTGCTGGCGGATTTGCGCCGCCGCGTGAAGGCCGCACGCGCCGAAACTCCGCTGCAAGTGCGCGGTCTGCTGGCCGAGGCGCTGGCCGATCTGCTCAAGCCGCTGCAAAAACCGCTGGACATCGGGCAGCAACGGCCCACGGTGCTGATGATGGTGGGCGTCAACGGCGCGGGAAAAACCACCACCATCGGCAAGCTCACCCAGCACCTGCTGCGTGCGGACGAGAAGGTGCTGCTGGCCGCGGGCGACACCTTCCGCGCCGCGGCGCGTGAGCAACTCGTCGCCTGGGGCCAGCGCAACGCCGTGCAGGTGATCGCACAGGACGGGGGCGACCCGGCCGCCGTGGCCTTCGATGCTGTCAGCGCGGGCCAGGCGCGGGAGATGGATGTGGTCATCGTGGACACCGCGGGCCGCCTGCCCACCCAGTTGCACCTGATGGAAGAGCTGAAAAAGGTCAAGCGCGTGGTGGCCAAGGCCATGGAGGGGGCGCCGCATGAAATCTTGCTGGTGATCGACGCCAACAACGGCCAGAACGCCCTGGCGCAGGTGCGCGCCTTCGACGACGCGCTGGGCCTCACCGGCCTGGTTCTCACCAAGCTCGACGGCAGCGCCAAGGGCGGAGTCATCGCCGCCATTGCCCGCGAGCGGCCGGTGCCGGTGTATTTCATCGGCGTGGGCGAAGGGCTGGACGATCTGCAGACCTTCGACGCCAAGGCGTTTGCACAGGCGCTGGTGGGCGAGGGCTGAGGCTCTATGAGACGACGCAGTGCGATACGACCCGGCACAGGCCGGGTCAGTCGTCCACGCGCACGCGCAGATAGCGCGCGAACCGCGGCACGCCGTCCTGCGTGAGGGCCTGGTAGCGGTAGGTGACGCGGCTGCCGATGGGCGGCGGGTTGCGGCGCAGGGCGTCGCTCAGGCCCGCGCCGATGCGGAAGGTCTGGCCACTCGGCATGCGTAGTTGCAGGGCACCGGTCTGGCCGGCATATTTGCCTTTTCCCGGCGTATAGCCGACTACCGTGGCCTCGGCGTCCTGCCAGGGTTTGAATTTGAGCAGCACGTCTTGTCGGCCGGTGCGGTAGGGCGCTGCAGCCAAGTGCAGCATCAGTCCTTCGCCACCGGCTTGCACCACGCGGTCGAGATGCTGCTTGAGTGCCGTCTGATCGCGCACGCGGAATTGCTCAACCGCTTGCAGCCAGGGCACATGCGACTGGGCGACGATGGCGCGCAGGCGGGCGATGCGTTCGGTGAAGCTGCCGGGTGCGTTGGGCAGCTCGAAAATCATGTAGCGCACCTGCTTCCAGTCGGCATCGATCGGCTGCTGTGTCCGCACAATTCCGGAGACTTGCTCGAAGCGATTGCGGGCGATCCACAACTCGCCGTCCAGTGCCTGTGGCGGCAGCGCTGCGGTGAACCAGGCGGGCGCGGGCACGCGCTTGCCGCTGCGAAACCGCAGTTGCCTGCCGTCCCAAATGGCACGCACACCGTCGAGTTTTTCGCTGATCCAATAGGGCGCGGGGTCGAGCTTGCCCGTGGTGGTTTCGGCCAGCAGCAGGGCGGGCGGCTGCGGGGCTGGCGCTTCGGCGCGTGCCCCGCCGAACCCCGCGAGCAACAAGACGAATGCCAGCAGCAGGTGCTGGAACTGGGGGAATGAAGCCTGTCGCGGCTGGTTGCGCATGGCGTCGTGCGGGGAGTGCAGAGGTGTGTTCAGTGTTCAGGGCGCCCGGGCGTGTTTCTCATGCGCATGCGGGCATGTTAGGCGGGCCTGCGCGCGCGCCACAAATCGATAGAATGCAGGGCTTCCCGAGGAGCGTTGCAACGCACGGGGCGAGTGCATCGCCGCCGTCGCCAGGCTCGGGACATTGATCGCAGGCCGCCGGGTTTTTCAGCATCGACGGGCGGCTTTCCTTCAACGGCGCTCACCCAACCCGTGCCGGGCGCGGGATGCGGTGCGCATCCGTTCCCGGCCACTTTGTTCGGAGTTTGTATGAACGCTGTGGTCGATTTGAAAACATCCCCTGACTTTTGTATTGCCGATCTCAAGCTGGCCGATTGGGGTCGCCGCGAGATTGCCATTGCCGAGAGCGAAATGCCCGCGCTGATGGCCATCCGCGAGGAATACGCCGCCCGTCAGCCGCTGCGCGGCGCGCGCATCACTGGCAGTCTGCACATGACCATCCAGACCGCCGTGCTGATTGAAACCCTGCAGGCGCTGGGCGCGCAGGTGCGCTGGGCCTCGTGCAATATTTTCTCCACCCAGGATCATGCGGCCGCCGCCATTGCAGCCAATGGCACGCCGGTGTTCGCGGTGAAGGGCGAGTCGCTCGAAGACTATTGGCTTTACACCCATCGCATTTTTGAATGGACGGATGGCGGCTACTCCAACATGATTCTGGACGACGGCGGCGACGCCACGCTGCTGCTGCACCTCGGCGCACGCGCCGAGACGGATGCCGTCGTGCTCAACCACCCCACCAGCGAAGAAGAGCGCGTGTTGTTCGCCGCGATCAAGACCAAGCTTGCGGTCGATGGCAAGTGGTATTCCACCCGCCTGGCGCACATCAAGGGCGTGAC
>JAFGXB010000037.1 GCA_016936875.1 Burkholderiaceae bacterium
AGTAGTGACTGTTTCAATCCGCGCCCGGGTTTTAATCCGGGCGAGACGTTATCAGCTCACTTTCCTCTACATCATCAATTGGCGGTTTCAATCCGCGCCCGGGTTTTAATCCGGGCGAGACGCTGTTGCGCCAAAGCTAAACAGTTAGTAGTGACTGTTTCAATCCGCGCCCGGGTTTTAATCCGGGCGAGACGTTTCAAGATAGTCGTTTCGCTATTATAAATGGTGTTTCAATCCGCGCCCGGGTTTTAATCCGGGCGAGACTCCGTCTGCGCAAGCTGTTGTTGCGCAAGGGAGTTGTGCTGCATTCCCGCGAACCAGGCCCGGCGCGCTGGCGCAGGCTGATCCGCGGGCAAAGAGAATGGATCAAGTTTTGAAAAATCAAGGAGTTGTGCGATGCGCGAACCAACAGGGTTGGGGACGTCGATCGGGGTTCGCGAGCTACACGACGAGGGGGGCATTGAAGTCGATGGATCGGAAGGTGCCATATTGCTTGACGCGCATGTCAGTTGGCTCGGTAATGCGGTAGAAGCGCAGATTGTCTTCGTCCAGTTTGATTTCTGCGAGCAGCTCGCGTTCGAGCGCTTCGTAGCGCATGGCATCAACCTCACATTCGAACACGGATTTCTGCACGCGCTGTCCCACCCTTTCACAGGCTTTGGCTACACGCCGCAGCCGTTTGCGGCCTGCGGCAGTTTCTGTTGAAACGTCGTAGGTGACGATGATGAGCATGGCGCGGGCTCGTATTTGTGGCGGTTTATCGCGCCAGATAGGGCAGGTAGCCCTGCATCTCACCTCGGATGGTGCGCGCGAGGAGGCGGGCCTGGACGAAAGGCAACAGACCAATGGGCATTTTTTGTTCTAGCAGCGGGTGCGTGATCTCTTCCTGTTTGCGCTCTTGCCAGGCAGCGACGACTTTGCGCCGACCTTTGTCGGACAGCAGAACGGCGCCGCCTTCATGCTGGTCGAAGTCGTTGGCGGCGATCTGGTTGCGGTTGATGAGGGTGAGCGCCAGTCGGTCTGCCAGCACGGCGCGGAACTCTTCTTGCAGGTCAAGCGCGAGTGCGGCGCGGCCGGGTCGAACAGAGTGCAGAAAACCGAGCTGGGGATCGAGTCCAACGGTTTCGAGTGCGGAGCGGCAGTCGTTCATCAACATGGCGTAGAGAAAGGACAGCAAGGCGTTGAAGCGGTCGAGTGGAGGGCGGCGGGTGCGGCCGTCAAGCTGGAAGTCTGTGCGCATGGCAGGCTTGACGATGCGGTTGATGGCTGCGAAGTAGCCGCGCGCGGCTTCGCCCTCGACTCCGCGCAGAACATCGAGAGTTTGGGCCTCGGCAGCGGCACGAAGCGATGCGGCGAGATTGTCTGCGGATCGGGTGAGCTGGACTGACGCATCGGCATCCGCCTCGGTGTTGTCGCGCGCCCCGCGTTGCACGACGCTGCGGCTGTTCTTGATTTTCCCGGCAACGCAGGCGCGCGCCAGCTCCAGCGTGGTATTGGCGCGTTCTGCTGCGCGATACTGGGCTTGACGCAGCAAAATATTGCCCGATACCGGGCCTTCGAGCCGCGCCTTGAAGCGCCCGGAGTCGTCCAGCAGGACGAGTGACTTGCCGTCTTCGGCGAGGCGGTGCATCAGCGCTGGCGACACCATCACATTGCCAAAGCACACCAGGCCGCCGATGTGATGCAGCGGAACCTGAAGTTTTTTCTCATGGTCCACATCGACACGCAGGGTGGCGTTATCGATGTGGACATAGGCCTGCGGGGTCATCACGTACAGGGTGTTTTGCAGAGTCAGCATCCATCCTCCGGGTCGAACAGGTGCACGCGCAGGGCGCGTTGGGCGCTCAATGCAGTGAGCGCCTCAGGCTGGCAGATGTCTTTGAGCGAGCATTCCTTGCAGCGCGCGTCATGCACCGGTGGCGGCAAGGTGCCGCTTCTCAGCATGGCGCGGATGGCCTCGGCCATTTCGGCGACTAGATCGCGCAGCGCCGACGTGATGGCGACTTCTCGGCGGCGGTGGCTGCTGGCGTGGTAGATGGCACCCTGCGGTACAGGGCGGCCCAGCATGTCTTCCAGGCACATGGCCTGAGCAGCGAGCTGGATGTCGTCATGCATTTTCTGGCGCTTGGCGCCATGCTTGAACTCCACCGGGAACACCGTGCCGTCGGGGTGAAATTCCACGAGGTCGGCCTTGCCGATCAGGCCGAGTCGATCACTCCACAGTGGCAGTGCGCGCTCAACCCGCACCCCGTGCCGAACCTCGTAGCCGGGCGTGTCCACCAGATGGTGCACCGCCTGCCCGCGCGCGGTGTGGATATTGTCGGCAAACTGCTGCTCCAGGTGAATCAGCCCGCACTGCCGTGGGCAGTAGGCCCAGTGTTGCAGGGCGGAGAGCGTGACGGGGTCTTCTGCTGCGCTCACCACGTCCCGCCCCTTTAGTTGAACAGCCGATCGAGCAAGGCATCGCGACTGATGCGGTGATGCGCCGCCACGGCGTCAAGCACTGCGGCGAGTGTGCCGATGCGCAAGGGGTCGTGCCGGGGCACGGTGAGGTGGTGTTCTCCCTGCTCCGTACTGGTGAGCCGCAAGTGGCTGCCGGTCTGGCGCGTGACGTGGTAGCCAAGCCGACCGAGCCGCTTGACCAGGTCTGGCCCCGACAGATCGCGCGGCAGCTTCATGCAGCCAGCACTTCTTCGCGGGAAATGTGCAGGCGAATGATGCCCGGGCCAGTTCCTTGCTCGAAGTGGCAATGCACCGCGTCGCGCACTTGGGCGTACAGCGCGGGCAGGTCGTCTGCCTCGGTGAAGATGTCCACGCCGACTGCACGGGCAAGAAAACCGCCCTCCGGCGCCTCTTCGACGATGAAGTGAATTTCAGACATGACGGGCTCCTTGCTTGGGGTCTTAACTCTTGCGCAACAGAGTAACGCCGCTGGGCAAGTCCGTGTCCTGAATCATCACGCCATAGTCAGCAAAGCCGCGCGGCACATCCACCCCCGACTTTCGGGCGACCACAATCCGCTCGAACAAGGCGTGTGCAGGTGCGTTGCCCAGTTCCGAGTCGTGCTTGAACACATACAGCCCGCGGGTGCTCATCTCGCCTCGCGCGGCGGAGCGGTCGTGCTCGAACATCTGCGCCAGCGCCTGCCAGAGCAGTTCCAGATCGTCTTCGCCAAAACCGGTCTGCTTGGCGAGGAAGCCGGAGATGAAACCATGCGCGACGTACAGGCCATAGGGCACGGTGTGCTTGCGGCCCATGGTGCGGTTGTCGCCACCCTGCTTCTCGGCCTCGGCCTCGGTCGCCACGGCCATACGCGTGATGGAGTGTTCCTGCGCGATGACGGGATCGACCGAGCGCGCGAAGGTGAGTTGCACCGGGCCGCGTACCTGGCCGCAGTTGATGCCGGTGGACATGACGGCGCCGAAGGTGCGCACATCGAAGAAGTTCTGGCACATCCATTCGCGCGCCTTGTTCACATCATCGCCGCCGCCTTTGCGCTTCTTGTCCTTGGCGGGTTTTTTGGCTTCGCTGATTTTCTCGATGGCCTCATCGGGCGCGGACTCGGCGGGCTCGGCATCCAGCTTGAGCGCGGAGTAGGCGCGCTGATGCTGCTGGTTGAGGATGGCTTTTTCGCGCACGTAAATCTCGAAACGTTTTTCGCCGGGCTGAGGGTCGCGCACGTCCTGGTCGCGGGTCATGGCGACGAAATTCCGCACCTTGCGCTTGAGCGCCACATCGGTGACCAGACCGTGGCCGGTTTCGGCGTCCAGGCGCGGCAGGTTGCCGGCGTCCGGGTCGCCATTGGGGTTGCCGTCTTTCACGTCGAAGAGCAGCACGAAGTCGTAGCGGTTGGAAAGGCTCATGGGGTTTGCTCCTGGGTTTTGGATTCGGATTTGGTGAAAAAGGCCTGGCGCTGCTGGTAGTAGCCCAGCGCGAAACGCGCCTGATCGGGCAAGGGCAGGATGCGCGGCGGAAAGGTGGCGGCGTCGAAGCCGTCCATGACCTCGCCGATCAGGCGTTCGCGGGTGATGGCCAGGCCCGGCGTCAGCTTGCCCAGATGGTGTTTGCTCAGACGCAGCAGGGTGGGAAATACGGCGGCTGGCGTGCTGGATGCTGCGCCGTAGTAGCGGTCGCGGATGGTGGCGTTGAGGCCGGGACTGGCGTCTTCCTGGATTTTTTCCAGCGCGGCGAACAGGCGCCCCAGCCGGTAAGCCGGGTTGGTGTTGGCGGGATCGAGCATGGGTGTGAACTCCTTCTCTGGGCTGTTGCGAAAGCGAATGAAGCGGTTGAGGCTGGCCTTGATGGCGGCGGCGCGGGCATAGGTGGGTTTTTGTTCGGCGCGACAACGTTGCACGGCGAGATTGAGCAGCGTGGCCGGATACGGCAGCCCTTCGAGTATGGCGCGCATGACTTCGCCGCCGAGATTGGGCGGGATGTTGTCGGCCTTGTTCAACAGCGCCACGCCGGTGAGCAGCCGGAACAGCGACAGATGCGCGGGGTCATGTGGCGCATGCGCGATGGTGATGTCGTCGAAGTGCTGGGCAATGCGTTGGGCCAGTTCCGCCGCCGTCGCGGTTTCCCAGAACCGAATGCTGATGCGCGCGGCATTGGGCGCGAGGCCCAGCACATGAAAGCGCGTTTCCATGCCGCCAACGCTGAACTGGCCGGATGCAATGGCGGTGTACAGCGCCTTGACCGCATCGGTGTTTTGGTCGGGGTTGTCCTTGGGCGGGTCGCCGAACAGATCGACCATCGTGTGTTCGAGGTCGTGTGCTTCTTCGGCCCAGAACACCGTGGAGGAATCGCCGACCTGGATACGCTGACGCGAATCACGGGCGAGCAAGTGGTTCAGGGCCGTGGTGTAGGCGAACACGGCGGCCTGGCCCAGCGGTGCGTTGGCACCTTGCGCCTTGCCGTAGGAGTTGAAAGCGTCGAGATTGAACGACACGATGTTGGCACCCGAAGTCTGCGCACCCCATACACCCTTGATGGCGGGGTGCAGCCGCTCGATGGCGGCGGGCTGCCCGCTGACGAGACACACGCCGTCGGGCGCGTCCTCGTTCTGCACCGCCGTGGCGACAACCACTGCCGGGCGCTGGCAGACCAGCCCGAGCTCGCCGTGCAGACGAAAACTCAGGATGGGATTGCCCGCTTCGATGTCGGCCAGCGCGGCAAAGTCCGCCAGCGTTTCCGGGGTGAGAGCGTCGAGAAAGGCCAGCACTGCGCGAATGCCATCGTCCGCTTGCACCGTGTCGGGCAAGTCAGTAATGACCTCGCGGAATTTCTGCCGCATCGTCAGCAGGCGGGCAAGGTAATCGGCTTCTTTGTGCTCTGCGCGGCTTTTTTCGAGCTTCTTGGCGTCCGGGATGCCGAGCACATATTCGGCGTTGTCCCACAGCAGGTTCGCCATCACGCCCGAGGTTTTCTTGGCGCCTTGCGGCACCAGAAAGCGCTGGCCGATTTTCTTTTTGCCGTCACCGCTGCGGGTGTCGGCAATGTTCAACAATTTGCCGTCGGCGTCGATTTCCAGAACGAAAGGGATTTCCTTGTCTTCCAGCCCGAAGGCGGGCAGTCGCTTGGCCGGGTCGGGGTCGGTCTGTTTGCGACGGTAGTAGGCGGCTAGCGCATGCAGAATCATCCGCGCACCTCCGCGCTGTCCCAGGCGGGCACCTGCACCACGCCGTGCTCCATGCGCGCACGGAAAAAGCGCGGTTTCGGGTCGGCCGTATTGGAGAAATCCAGATCGTGCAGCATGAAACCCAGGTCGCGGGTTTCATCGATGGGCAGCGGCTCGGCGGCAGTGTCGGCAATCAGCCGGTACTGCGCCGCGAACTCGCGCGTGCCGAGGTAGGGTTGGTTGACGCATTGGCCCCTGCGCGCGCGGCGATCGAACATCTCCTGATATTTCGCGGGACTGGCGTCGGGATCGCGCTCGCGCAGGAACTCCAGATCGGCATGCACGCGATAGGCCACGTCGCGCAGAAATAGCCCGGCGCGCTGCTGGCGGTCGTCTTCGACGTACAGCGCGAGGTCGCCATGACCGTTTTTCATCGCGGTCTCGACGTTGCGCGTGGAGACCACGCTGGCCACCTCGTTGCGGCGCAGGTTGATCCAGCGGATGGGTTTGAGCACCTCGATGCGGCGCACATGCCAGCGGATCGCCGGCTTCCACAAGATGGCTTCGAAGCAGGCGCGCGCGGCGGACGGCGTCATCACGTCGTAGCTCACGCGCTCGACTTTCATTTCCGGGCGGGTGAAGCAGGCCCAGGGGCCGGAAAGCTCCAGGCAGTAGGTTTTCATGGCGTCCTTCATGTGATGCAAACGGGGTTGACTGGAGTTCCCTCGGGGTTGAGCCCAAGCGTCGCGTCGTAGAGCCAGTCGCTCACCTGCACAAATAGTCCGGGCATGAGTTCCTCGATGTCACCTTGGCGGAGCAATTGCATGGCCTGGGTGCGATGCACGCTGACGGTGTAGCGCTGCAACTTGCGCATCAGCCAGCGTTGCGGGCCTTCTTTGCGCAGCGTTGCCAGCCACTTGTCGATGCTGCCGGCCGGGCCGTCAGCGCCCCGGTAGAGCACGACGATGGGCGCACTGTCCTCGTCCTCGATCAGTTTGAAATGCTCGGCGGCGGTGCGGAAATTGACGGCCAGCTCAAAACCGTCGAGGGCATTGCCGGACATGCACAAGTCGGCGCAAATGCCGTTCCTGTCGAGATCGCAGGCGGCGTAGAACTGTTCGAAGTAAC
>JAFGXB010000299.1 GCA_016936875.1 Burkholderiaceae bacterium
AGCTGCGAAGAGGCATCGACGCTTTGCGTGAGCCCGGCAGACTGGCGGCGAGCGACGAGGTCGTCGTAGCTCTTGCGGATGACGTCAAGTCAGCAAATCAGGGCCAAGTCTAGCTTCGTTGCATTCCACAAAAAATCCACGACCCGTTCATGTACAAGGAAACGGCAAGCCAACCCCGCCTGCGCGAGGGTCGACTTGCTCCTTGCTTCTTACTGCATCACCGCCGCGATGGATTTGGCGACGTAATCCACGTTGTGCAGATTGAGTGCGGCCACGCAGATGCGGCCGGTGGACACGCCGTACACGCCGAATTCGGTGCGCAGGCGTTCCATTTGTGCGGCGGACAGTCCGGAGTAGCTGAACATGCCTTTTTGCCGGGTGATGTAGGACAGATCGCCCTTCACGCCAGCGGCGGTGAGTTTGTCCACCAGGGTGCTGCGCATGGCGCGGATGCGGTCGCGCATGCCGGCAAGTTCTTGCTCCCACTGCGCGCGCAGTTCGGGTGAAGACAGCACGGTGGCGACGATCTGCGCGCCGTGGGTGGGCGGGTTGGAGTAGTTGCTGCGGATGACGCGCTTGATCTGCGACAGCACGCGGGCGGCTTCGTCCTTGCTGGCGCACACCACGCTCAGCGCGCCCACGCGCTCGCCGTAGAGCGAGAAGCTCTTGGAGAAGGAGGTGGCGACGAAAAAGTCGAGCCCGGCGGCGAGGAACTGCTGGATGACTGCGCCGTCTTCCGCAATGCCTTCTCCGAAGCCCTGGTAGGCCATGTCGAGGAAGGGCACGAGCTCGCGCGCCTTGAGCGCGGCGATGACTTGTTCCCACTGCGCCGGGCTGATGTCGTAGCCGGTGGGGTTGTGGCAGCAGGCGTGCAGCACGACGACGGTGCCTGCGGCGGCGTTGTTCAGCGCGGCCAGCATGGCGTCGACGTTGACGCCCTGTTTGGCGGCGTCGTAATACGGATAGGTGCCCACGACAAAGCCCGCGGCCTCAAACAGCGCGCGGTGGTTTTCCCAGCTTGGGTCGGAGATCAGTACGTGCGCGTTGGGGTTGAGTCGCTTGAGAAAGTCGGCCCCCACTTTCAGACCGCCAGTGCCGCCCAGGCCTTGCACGGTGGCAACGCGGCCCGAGGTCACGGCCTCGCTGCTGGCGCCAAACACCAGGCCTTGCACTGCCTTGTCGTAGGCGGCGATGCCGTCAATCGGCAGATAGCCGCGTGGCTTGGGTGTTTGCATGAGTTGCGCCTCGCCCGCTTTCACGCAGGCCAGCAGCGGCAGCTTGCCGTCGGCGTCGGTGTAGACGCCGATGCCGAGGTTGACTTTGTTCGGGTTGGGGTCGGCGGCAAATTGTTCGTTGAGGCCGAGGATGGGATCGCGCGGGGCCATTTCCACGCGGGAAAAAAGCGACTGGTTCATGGGAGATGTGGGATGAGGTGACGGGAAAACCGGGCTTGCAGGACAATCAGTGCCGCAAAGAGACGC
The DNA here is from genome assembly GCA_016936875.1 of Burkholderiaceae bacterium. GTDB lineage: Bacteria > Pseudomonadota > Gammaproteobacteria > Burkholderiales > Burkholderiaceae_C > Thiomonas. The sequence continues at coordinate 1,482 of JAFGXB010000299.1, forward strand.
GATTTTACGCCCCGTCCCTGCTCGCCGATGGCGCGCTGTTGCGCCGCGCAGACGGCATTTCCGACTCCCACCTTCCGCTCATGTCCGCACCGAAACCCGTTCCCACGCCAGCCCCGGACAAGTTCGTCAGCTATCCCGACTCGCCGTTCCGGCTCTACCAGCCCTACCCCCCGGCGGGCGACCAGCCCACGGCCATCGCGCAGCTTGCCGAGGGGCTGGGTGACGGCCTGAGCTACCAGACTCTGCTGGGCGTGACAGGCTCGGGCAAAACCTACACCATGGCCAATGTGATCGCCCGCATGGGACGGCCGGCCATTGTGTTCGCGCCCAACAAAACCCTGGCCGCGCAGCTTTACAGCGAGTTTCGCGAGTTTTTTCCGAAGAACGCGGTGGAGTATTTCGTCAGCTATTACGACTATTACCAGCCCGAGGCCTATGTGCCGCAGCGCGATCTGTTCATCGAGAAGGACAGCGCCATCAATGAGCACATCGAGCAGATGCGTCTGTCGGCCACCAAGAGCCTGCTGGAGCGGCGCGACGTGGTGATTGTGGCCAGCGTGAGCGCCATTTACGGCATTGGCAATCCATCGGACTATCACGCCATGATTCTCACCGTGCGCACCGGCGACCGCATGGGTCAGCGCGACGTGATCGCGCAGCTGGTGCGCATGCAGTACCAGCGCAACGAAGTGGATTTCACCCGCGGCACCTTCCGCGTGCGCGGCGACCGCATCGACATCTTTCCGGCCGAGCATGCCGAGCTGGCGGTGCGCATCGAGCTGTTCGACGACGAGATCGAGTCGCTCAGCCTGTTCGATCCGCTCACCGGCGTGGTACGGCAGAAAATTCCGCGCTTCACCATTTATCCCAGCTCGCATTACGTCACCCCGCGCGAGAAGGTGCTCGAAGCCGTGGAGGGCATCAAGCAGGAGCTGCGCGAACGCTCCAAGGAACTCACCGGCATGGGCAAGCTGGTGGAGGCGCAGCGGCTGGAGCAGCGCACCCGGTTCGATCTGGAAATGCTCAGCGAAATCGGCCATTGCAAGGGCATCGAGAACTACTCGCGGCATCTCTCGGGCGCGGCGCCGGGCGAGCCGCCGCCCACGCTGGTGGACTATCTGCCGCCCGATGCGCTGATGTTTCTCGACGAAAGTCATGTGCTCATCGGCCAGTTCAACGGCATGTACAACGGCGACCGCGCACGCAAGCAAACACTGGTGGAGTATGGCTTTCGGCTGCCGTCGGCGCTGGACAACCGGCCGCTGAAATTTGCCGAATTCGAGGGCAAGATGCGGCAGGTCGTCTTTGTGTCGGCCACGCCGGCAGACTACGAAGACCAGCATGCCGATCAGGTGGTGGAGCAGGTGGTGCGGCCCACCGGGCTGGTCGATCCACTCATCGAGGTGCGGCCAGCCAGCAGCCAGGTGGACGACGTGCTGGGCGAAATCCGCCTGCGGGTGAACAAGGGAGAGCGCGTGCTCATCACCACCCTGACCAAGCGCATGGCCGAGCAGCTCACCGACTATCTCGATGAAAACGGCGTGAAGGTGCGTTACCTGCACTCCGATATCGATACCATCGAGCGGATGCAGATCCTGCGCTCATTGCGCTTGGGGGAGTTTGACGTGCTGGTGGGGATCAACCTGCTGCGGGAAGGGCTGGACCTGCCCGAGGTGTCACTGGTGTCGATCCTGGACGCCGACAAGGAGGGCTTCTTGCGCTCCGAGCGATCGCTGATCCAGACCATCGGCCGGGCCGCGCGCAACCTCAACGGGCGGGCGATCCTCTATGCC
>JAFGXB010000300.1 GCA_016936875.1 Burkholderiaceae bacterium
AACCTTGGTGGGGTATTGGCTGTACCGCTGGCTGGCCGAGCGGCAGCGCTGGAGCCTGCATCACCTGCATACGCGCCGCACCCATCCGAACAAGTCGGCCTGACGACAAAAGACAAGGAGACACCATGAACCCACGCGACCGCATCAGACTGCTTGGCGCTGGCCTCATTGGCCTGGGCAGCGCCCCGCTTGCGCAGGCGCAGACGCAAGGGCCGGTGCCTGCCCAGCAGATTTCCAGCGAGCCGTGGAAAGTGGCGCTTCAGATCAGCGACAGCCTGGAGCAGGCCTACGAAGGCCTGATCAATATCCAGAACGTGCTGGAGTTGGACCCCAAAATGCAGTTCATCGTGGTGGGCTACGGCAAAGCCATCCACTTTCTGCTCAATGGTGCAAAAACCCCGCAAGGCGCGCTCTTTGCAGGGATGATTGGCGATCTGGCCAATCAGGGCGTGCAGTTCAAAGCCTGCAACAACACCCTGACCTTTCTCAAAATCCCTCAGAGCGAACTGGTTCTCGAAGCCTCCGTCGTGCCGGCCGGGGTGTACGAGCTGGTGAAGCTCCAGTCCGAAGGTTGGTTTTACATCAAACCTTGAAGGCGGCCGCTCGGCACACAAGACGCTGATCTTCCGGTCGGCCAGATGACTGTGCAGCGCGGCTGCGTGACCACGGTCACACAGTACGGCACATACTCGCCCCAGTATTGACGAGCCGCAAACAAACGGGATGGCCTGCTGGTTCACCCGAATGTATCCATTTGCTACATTTCGATACCTTTTGCTTTAGATCAAAGACTGTTGATGTCTTTCGATCATCAAGCTGATCCCACCAAGGAGACATCGGATGTCGCGCAAACTGTTGTTGATTTCACTGTTCTGCGCTGCGGGCGCCGCGCAAGCGGCCACGCCCGTGGTCACCCCCAGTCAGTCGCTGGCCGCCACCTGTTTCAACTGCCACGGGCCGCAAGGCGTGTCCACGACGGCCATCCCCGGCCTGGCCGGTCGGACATCGGCGTCCATCGTGGAAACGATGGCGGAGTACAAATCCGGCAAGCGCACTGGCACCATCATGCCGCAGATCGCCAAGGGGTACACCGACGCGCAGATCCAGCTCATCGCTGACTATTTCGCCCAGCAAAAACAGTAAGGACACTCCCATCATGCAATCACGTCGCAAATTTCTTGCAGGCGCCGCCACTGTGGGCGCCATCGGTCTTGCACCCGCAATTTCGGGCTGTGCCAGCACCACGCGCAGCGCCGCGGGCAAAGGTAAGGTGGTCATCGTCGGTGCCGGTTATGGCGGATCGACTGCGGCCAAATACATCCGCGAATGGTCAAACAATTCGCTGTCGGTCACGGTGGTCGAGCCCAGCGATGCCTTCGTCTCCTGCCCGATTTCCAACCTGGTGATCGCCGGGGCGAAGTCGATGCAGGACATCACCATCTCCTACGACGATCTGCGCAAACGCCACGGCGTGAACTGGATCAAGAGCACTGTAGAGAGCATCGACCCGGCCAAACACACGCTGAAACTGGCCAATGGCGACACGCTGCAATATGACAAACTGGTGATTTCACCCGGCATCGACCTGATGTTCGATACCGTCAAAGGGCTGAAAGCCGCGAGCGACGAAGGCAAGATCCTCCAGTCGATGAAGGCCGGTCCTGAAACCATGGCGCTGCGCAAGCAGATCGAGGCCATGCCCGACGGTGGGGTGTTTGCAGTCACCGTGCCGCTGGCGCCGTTCCGCTGCCCGCCCGGCCCTTACGAACGCGCCACTCTGGTCGCGGCCTATTTCAAGCAGCACAAGCCGAAATCCAAGGTGCTGATTTATGACGCCAACGACAAGGTACAGTCGAAAGAGCCGCTGTTCAAAAAGGCCTGGGCCGAGCAGTACAAGGGCATGATCGAGTACATCCCCGATCACAATGTGGTGGGAGTGAACACCGCGCGCATGGAGCTGGAGTTTGAAGTCAACGACCCGGTCAAGGCCGATGTGCTCAACGTCATCCCGGCGCAGCGCGCTGGGGTCATCGCCCAAAAAACCGGGCTGGCGAACATGAACGCCCGCTGGTGCGCGGTGGACTACATGACTTTCGAGTCCGCGGTGCACAAAGACATTCATGTGCTGGGCGATTCCATTCAGATTTCGCCGCTGATGCCCAAGTCTGGCCACATGGCCAACCAGCACGCCAAGGTGGCTGCGGCCGCCATTGTGTCCATGCTCTACGACCAGCCAGTCAACCCGCACCCGGTAGTGATGAACACTTGCTACAGCATGGTGAACTTCAAGGAAGCCATCCACGTCGCCACCGTGCACCAGTACAACGAGAAAGAAAAGACCTTTCTCACCGTGCCGGGCTCGGGCGGCATTTCTGCCGGCATCACCGAGCTGGAAGGCGTGTACGCCGAGGCCTGGGCGCACAACATCTGGCGCGACAGCTTGTCCTGACCGAACGCCGATAGCGCCGCAGGGTCTCGTTCATTCACGGATTGTGCGGCGCGGCGTTCGCAGGCATCATGGAAAGGTCGATGGTGTATCGGCCTTTTTTCTTTTTCGCCAGAGCGCCAAAAGAGCGCGGGCGACAACCATCCCAAGGAGGAGACATATGGAAAACACACCGAATCGCCGAAAGGCGCTTACCGCAGGGGCTGTAGGCGCTGCGGCGCTGATGGTCAGCACCACGGCGCGTGCGCAAGGTCGTGCAG
>JAFGXB010000301.1 GCA_016936875.1 Burkholderiaceae bacterium
CAGCGCCGTCGATGACGATGGTGTTTTCCTTGCCCACTTCGATGCGCTTGGCCTGGCCCAGGTCGGCCAGCGTGATCTTCTCCAGCGTCAGGCCCACTTCTTCAGCGATGACCTTGCCGCCCGTCAGGATGGCGATGTCTTCCAGCATGGCCTTGCGACGGTCGCCAAAGCCCGGTGCCTTGACGGCCACGGTCTTGAGGATGCCGCGAATGCTGTTGACCACCAGAGTGGCCAGCGCTTCGCCGTCCACGTCTTCCGCGATGATCAGCAGCGGGCGGCTGGACTTGGCCACTTGCTCCAGCGCAGGCAGCAGGTCGCGGATGTTGGAGATCTTCTTGTCGTGCAACAGCACGAACGGGTTGTCGAGCACGGCAACCTGTTTGTCCTGGTTGTTGATGAAGTAGGGCGACAGATAGCCACGGTCGAACTGCATGCCTTCGACGATGTCGAGTTCGTTTTCCAGGCTCTTGCCGTCTTCAACGGTGATCACGCCTTCCTTGCCCACCTTGTCCATCGCCTCGGCGATGATCTGGCCGACATGCACGTCGCTATTGGCCGAGATGGAGCCAACCTGGGCGATTTCCTTGGTGTCGGCGCAAGGCTTGGAGGCCTTCTTCAGCTCTTCGACCAGCGCGGTGACCGACTTGTCGATGCCGCGCTTGAGATCCATCGGGTTCATGCCGGCGGTCACATACTTCATGCCTTCGCGCACGATGGCCTGTGCCAGCACGGTGGCGGTGGTGGTGCCGTCGCCAGCGTTGTCAGACGTCTTGGAAGCCACTTCCTTGACCATCTGCGCGCCCATGTTCTGCAGCTTGTCCTTCAGCTCGATTTCCTTGGCCACGGACACACCGTCCTTGGTCACGGTGGGTGCGCCGAAAGAGCGCTCGAGCACCACATTGCGGCCCTTGGGGCCCAGGGTCGTTTTAACGGCGTTGGCGAGAATGTTCACGCCTTCCACCATGCGGGCGCGGGCGTCCGCACCAAAAATCACGTCTTTTGCAGCCATTGAAATTCTCCGTTAGTGCAGTTGAAGCAGGGTTCAGCGCAGATGCGGCGTGCCAGTCGGCAGCCGCATCCGCCCACTGAACAATTATTTTTCGATGACGGCCATCAGGTCGTCTTCACGCATGACCATCAGCTCGTCGCCGTCAACCTTGACGGTCTGGCCGGCATACTTGCCGAACAGCACGCGGTCGCCAACCTTCACCGCCATGGCCACCAGCTTGCCCTGGTCGTCATGCTTGCCCGGACCCACGGCCAGCACTTCACCCTGATCCGGCTTTTCCGCCGCGCTGCCCGGAATCACGATGCCGGAAGCGGTGGTGGTTTCTTGTTCGATACGCTTGACCACGACACGGTCATGCAGAGGGCGCAATTTCATGCAAATCTCCTGAAGTTTGTAGAAAACCGGGCACCTGGATGGTGCCAATTGACAGACCGCCCACCGAAAAAACCCGGATCAGGCGGCCAGAAACCGATTTTGAAGGCGCGTGCAGGACAACGCGATACCGCAGTTGTTAGCACTCACCCCCAACGAGTGCTAATTATAGGGACGGACTTCGGGGTTTCAAGAGCCGGGCACGACAGGGCCGATGACGAACGCGCGGGCCGGGCAGCCGGCCCGCCGCAACAACGCACCGACCCCAGGCGGTCTGCCAGAGATGGCGCATCGCCGCCACATCATCCACCACCCAAACGTAACTGAACGAAACATTTGACCGTTCGTCGGCCGTAGAGCGCCGTTCGTCGGCAACGCGCTCACAGTCCACGCCCGAACCGCCAACAATGCGCGCAAGGAGAACTTACCCATGCAGCGCAACCGCGGCTTCACCCTGATTGAACTGATGATCGTCGTGGCGATCATCGCCATTCTGTCGGCCATCGCCATACCCGCATACAACCAATATGTCACGCGGAGCAAGCTGACCGAGGCGTTCTCAAACCTTTCCAGCATGAGTGTCGCGCTGCAGCAGTATTACCAGGACAACCGGACTTATGTTGGCGCGCCCATCTGCACCAACCTGCCAACCGCCCAGGACTACAGCTTCGCCTGCCCAACGCTGACCGCCACCACCTTCACCCTCACCGCGACTCCAATAGGAAACCTGGTCGCGCCCAGCTACGCCATCGACCAGAACGGCAACAAATACACCACCAGCGTGCCTTCTTCCGGTTGGGTCATGCCTGCGGGAGTCACCGCACCTCCCGTGCCATCAGGAAAGACGGCGAATGGCTGGGTGCGCGATCAATCGGGGAATACTTGAAATGCCGCGCACAAAGGCATCCTGCAACGGCTTCACCCTCATCGAGCTGATGGTGACCATCGGCATCGCCGCCATCCTCGGTCTGCTGGTCGTGCCCAACCTGGTCAGCATGGTCGATTCCGGCAAGACCGCCGTGCTGGTCAACAAGTTTCCGCAGGACGTGGCCTGGGCGCGCAATCAGGCGGTCACCACGCAACAGGCGGTGACCATGACCCTCGGGGCGAACACCTGCACCTGGAGCACCAGCGTAGGCGGCACGACGAACGCCGAGCACTCGATGACGGCCCAGCAACTCACGGCCACCTACCCGAACGTCACCTGTGCCATCAACGGCGCCAGCTCGCAGACGCTCACTTTCACCAACCAGGGCTTCGTCAACATGTCTCCCACCATCACGGTCACTGCCGGGCAGGGGCAGACCTGGACGCTGCAAGTCCTGGCCTCTGGCAGCGTGATCCTCAACGCCAATACCGCATCATGACGCGCCGTTCTCCCCCATCCACCCGCATCGCCGCGTATCAGACAGGGATGTCGCTCATCAGCGTGCTGGTCGCCATCGTGATCTTCGGGCTGGGCATGCTGTCGATCGCCTCGCTCTACGGCCTGGCCGTGCCGGCGCAGACAGCCAATCAGGAACCGCTCGACACCGCCGCCTTGGGCAATCAGTTCTGGGCCATCCTGCAGGCCAACCCACAGGTGGTGTCGCAGATCGGCGCGAACACCACCGCCACTTACACCAGCGCGAGCAGCAGCGCGCCCCCGGCCCTGCAGCCCTGGCTAGCCAATATCTACAACACACCCTCGATGCGGCTGCCCGGCGCCACCGTGAAGGTCACCACAGGGCCCGGCGCAGACGGCAATCCATGCGACGTGAGCAATGTCAACGCGCCCCTATGCGGCGTCAAGCTGACCTTTGCCTGGAACGGCAATCGCACCCAGGGCTATCAATACCAGGTGGGGTTCTGACATGCGTCACGCTCACGCCCCATCCCGGCTGTACCGCACCGACCGCAAGCAGCGCGGCCTGAGCCTCATCGAACTGATGGTGGCCTTGGTCATCGGCCTCATTTTTTCGCTTGCTGTTTTGTTGGTGCAGTCCTCGCTCAGCAAGCAGAACGTGCAGATGAGCGACGTCATGGAACGAGACACCCAGACCCGCGCGGCGCTCGATCTCATCAGTACCGACCTCTCCAACGCCGGCTACATGATGGACGGCGTGCAAGCGCCCTGCGCCGCACGCCTGGCTTTCGACAGCACCGTGCAGAGCACGCCGTTCTTCCAATACCCGGTGTCGGCCAGCGCGCAGGCGGCCAACTCCGCGCTGCCCACGTCCACGGCGCTTTCGGCCGCCACGCCCCAGCCCACCTACGTGCCATCGGGCGGGCGCACGGACATGATTTCGATCATCGGCGCCACCAGTGCCCGCATCACGCCCACGGGCGGCAACCCGACCACTTTCGTGGTGCAGAACACCGTGGCCACCAGCAGTACCGCCAATGCGGTGCAAGACTCCACCCTGCCGCTGGGCAGCGTGACCGGCGTCGCCGCTGGCGACTCGGCTTTGCTGCGCATGCCGCTGAATCAGGCCATCGTCTGTTTCCGCGTGCCCGTGGCGGCGGTGGACACCTCCACCACGCCGCCCACGATCACCAGCATGAACAGCCTGTTCCCGGGCAACGCCTACAGCGGCTTCAACACGGCGCTGCAAAACGCCCATCTCTTCCCGACTGGCGTGTCAACGCTGCAGAACGCCAACCTCGTGCAGGCGCGACTCACTGACGAAGGCCCCGCCAGCAGCAGCACCTTGCAGGCCGTGGTGTATTACGTCGCGAA
>JAFGXB010000302.1 GCA_016936875.1 Burkholderiaceae bacterium
AGCCCGGGCTATGGCTGTGCTTTGCGCCTCGATCGGGTGGGTTTTGACGCGCCTTTCGGACATGCCCGAAAAATTCACAAGCTCTGACTCCACAAGCAGTCACGCCGCGCCATCCACCCCGGTGCCTGGCGATGGCGTGCTGGCGCGCGCTGCGCGCTGGTTCAGCGGCCTGTTCGGCCGCCTGTACTGGAGAACCTTCCTGCTGATCGTGCTGCTGGTCAGCGCCAGTCTGGCGACCTGGTTCCAGAGTTTTCGCCTGCTCGAACTCGGGCCGCAAGTTGCGCAGACCGCGCGACAGATCACCAGTCTGATCGACCTCACCCGGCTGGCGCTCATTCATTCCGACCCGCAATATCGCGCGTCCCTGCTGGAAGATCTGGCGAGGAAAGAGGGCATCTACATCTATCCGCGCAACCCGGAAGATCAGTGGGCGCCGATGAAGCATTCCGAGTTCACCAAGCGGCTGGAAATCGCGGTTGACACGCGCCTGAACGAGCAGCTTGACTTTGCCGATGTGGTCAACGACCGTCCAGGTCTGTGGATCGGCTTCCAGATCGAGGGCGACCCCTACTGGCTGCTGCTCGACCGTTCCCGTATTGCACCCTCCCTGAGCGAAACCTGGGCAACCTGGGGCGTGATTGCCACTTTGCTGGCCCTCATCGGCGCGGCGGTGATTGCCAGTTTTGTGAACAAGCCGCTGCGCGATCTACGTCTGGGCACGGCCCGGGTAGGCGCTGGCAATTACTCGCAGATGCTCGATGAGAAATCGGGCATGCGCGAGATCCGTGAGGTCAACCGAGGCTTCAACCGCATGGCGCGCAGCCTGCAGGAAGTGGAGGAGGAGCGGGCTTTGATGCTCGCCGGCATCTCGCATGACATCCGCACGCCGCTGGCCCGCCTGCGTCTCGAAGCCGAGCTCAGCGTGCCCGACGAGCAGGCGCGCGAAAACATCATCGATGATATCGAGCAGGCCGATCGCATCATCAGCAAGTTTCTTGAATACGCGCGCAGCACCACACCCAAGCTGGAAACGGTGGACCTGAACGCCCTGATCGATTTCGTGCGGGACCGCTACCAGAAGGATGAAACTGTGGTGCTGCATCTGCGCACGCCGCAAGTGCCTCCGGTGCAGGCCAACACCCTGGAGCTGCAACGCGTTGTGGTCAATCTGGTGGAAAACGCCAAGCGCTACGCCCTGACCGCCGGTGAGGTCCACACCGATCTGGACATCAGCCTGCAGCCGGGCATCGATACGGTGCAACTCACCCTGCGCGACCACGGCCCCGGCGTCCCGGAAGATCAACTCGCGCAGCTCACCCGGCCCTTCTTTCGGGGTGACGCCGCGCGCACCTCCGCCAAGGGAACGGGGCTGGGCCTGTCCATCGTGGATAAAACCATCGCCGCAATGGGCGGACGTCTGGAACTCAGTCACGCCGAGGGCGGCGGGCTGCAGGTGCGCATCTGGTTGCCGCAGAAATCTGAAAACTCACTGTAACGCGGCAAGCTCCAGCAGCAGTCGCACCCGAAGTTTCACAGCGTTGAGCCCATCTTCTGCCCCGCCACGCAGCGGGCCAACGCGAGACGCGACCTCCACCCGAACCCCCTGCTGCTGCGCCCATTGCAGGGCCGCCTCCAGTTGTTGATGCACCGTGCCGCCGCCTGTGCCGGCAATGACCAGCCCGCGCAGCGGCGGATGCTGCGCGGGGGACGCAACAAGGCAACGCACCACGGCACCATCCGCGCCGACATGGTTGAGCAGAATATCCACGCGCGGCCAGGCGTCGCGCGCGGGGATCGGCCAGGGTGCGCCGGGCTCTGCCGCAGGCTGGCGCCAAAGCCGCAGGGCGTCGCCATCCACTTCGCCTAGCGGGCCACGCTCTCCTGAGGAGAATGCATCGACTTGATGTGTCCGGGCCTTGGTCACATCGCGTGCGGCGTGCACACGCCCATGCAGCACGCACACCACGCCCAGCCCGCGCGCTTGCGGCTGCACCGCAACCCGAACGGCATCGAGCAGATTTTGCGGGCCGTCGGCATCCAGCGCCGTGGCCGGTCGCATGGCCGCGGTCAGCACCACCGGTTTGTCCGTGCGCTGCACCAACCGTAAAAAATACGCGGTCTCCTCCAGGGTGTCGGTACCGTGGGAGATGACGCAGCCCGTGATGTGCGGCTGGTCCAGCCAATGCGCCACTCGCTCGGCCAAGCGCGTCCAGACCGCGAAGTCCATATCCTTGCTGTCGATATTGGCCACCTGCTCGGTATGGATCTGCGCCAGTCTGGATAGCGCCGGAATGCCCTGCAGCAAGGCGTCCACGCGCAAGACGCCAGCGGTGTAGCCCGGCAGGCTGGGGTCTGCTGTGGCCGTACCCGCGATGGTGCCGCCGGTGCCGAGCACCACGATCTGGGGGCGAGCCGTGGGGTTTGATGGATGGGTCATGTCGAAATACCTTTGCAGGGAGGCTGTTTTGATTTACAGTGCTGTGAAAATAATCATGCTGAGCAATCGCTCAGTGTTTCAGGCTGCGCCTTGCCTTGCTTTGCAAGGGTTGCGTTGTTCTCGTTGCGTTGGATTCATTGTGCATTTGCCGGAGCCCCTCTCATGCGCCGACTCATTTCCAAACTCACCCCCCGTCAGCAGGAAATTCTCGATCTGATCACCGCGTCCGTGCGTGAGCTGGGTTATCCCCCCACTCGCGCCGAAATTGCCGCCCGTCTGGGATTTCGTTCCGCCAACGCCGCAGAAGATCACTTGCAGGCCTTGGCGCGCAAAGGCGTCATTGAACTCACACCGGGCGCGTCGCGCGGGATCCGTATTGCGCAACCGCAGCACCACCCGGCAAGCCATTCCGCAGGGCGCGGTTCAGGTGGCCTGGGTTTGCAGCTCGCCCTGCCTGGCGCCGAGCAACTCTGTCTGCCGCTGGTCGGCCGCGTGGCCGCGGGCCACCCCATCCTGGCGCAGGAACACATCGAGCAAACCCTGGCGGTCGATCCGGCGGTGTTCTCGATGCGCCCAGACTACCTGCTCAAAGTACGCGGCATGAGCATGCGTGATGTCGGCATTCTTGACGGCGACCTGCTGGCGGTGAAAAGCTGCAACACGGCGCAGAACGGGCAGATTGTGGTGGCGCGCATTGGCGACGAAGTCACGGTCAAACGGCTGCGCACCCTGGCCAATCACATCGAACTCTTGCCGGCCAACCCGGATTTCGCGCCCATCCGGGTGGACGCAGACCAATCTTTCGCCATCGAGGGCTTGGCTGTGGGCCTGCTGCGCGGCGCGCTGAATTGATGAGGGTGCGTCAAACCGCAGTCGTCTGCTGCCTGGACTTCCACCAGCCCCACACCGCAGGCAACAGCGACAGCACGATGATGCCAATGGTCATCATGCCCAGATTATGTTTGATCCACGGAATATTGCCGAACAGATAGCCGGCCAGCACCAACAGCCCCACCCACAGCGTCGCACCCAGCATGTTGTAGGCGAGAAACTTGCCATAAGACATTTCCGCCACCCCGGCGACAAACGGGGCAAACGTGCGGATGAACGGCATGAAGCGCGCCGCCACAATGGTGATGCCGCCGTATTTTTCGTAGAAGGCGTGGGCTTTGTCGAAGGCGCGGCGGTTGAACCAGCGCGAATCTTTCCACGAAAAAACCTTGTGGCCGATGGCCTTGCCGATCTGGTAATTCAGGCTATCACCAAGAACGGCCCCGATCCACAACACCGCCATCACCCCGGGCAGGCTGAGTGCTCCAGTGGCGGCAAACGCACCGACAACGAACAACATGGAGTCGCCGGGCAGGAACGGCATGATCACCAACCCGGTTTCGACGAACACAATGCCGAACAGCAAACCGTAAACCCAGGGGCCGTAAGCCGAGATGAACTGCGCCAGATGCACGTCAAAGTGCAGGATGAGGTCGATGAGCGTGTGGAGGTCCATGCGGCGGGGTTGCGAATGTGCGCGGTGCGCGAACGGGGTGGAAACGGGGTGGAAACGGGGTGGAAACGGGGTGGAAAAACAGGCAGCGATCAATTGCTGGGAAATGGCCCGACGGGAAGTGCCAAGGGACTGAATGACATGCTGCGCCCGAAAGCTGAGCACAGACTGAGCAAGCCCGCAGGCCGACTCTTTGACGACAGCCTGAAAAGTATACTGAGCCCAGTTGTCATTCCCCCGCGCCGCGGCACAGACCGTGCGTGCCACTCCTGCCTTGCTGCAACCTCAACGTCCGATTCGTCCGCTGCCGGACGTGCTCATCAGCCAGATTGCCGCTGGTGAAGTCATCGAGCGTCCGGCCTCGGCGCTGCGCGAATTGATCGACAACGCCATCGACTCCGGTGCCAGCGCAATTACCGTGCGGCTGGAGCAAGGCGGCTTGGGCAGCGTGCAGGTGGAAGACGATGGCTG
>JAFGXB010000303.1 GCA_016936875.1 Burkholderiaceae bacterium
AAGCCATCCTGCCGGACTGGTACGGCGGCACCCGCGCTCAGTTCGCTGCGGCCGTGCCGCCAGGACAGGTTTGGCTGCTCGGGGTGCAAACGGGTTCCCGTGACGCGGTGGTGGAAGTTCAGTCGGGTCGAGCGGTGACACTGCCGCGCACCATGGCGGCTGGTCTGCTGCTTGGTGGCGACTGGCAGCCCTGGAATCCGCGCACGTTACGTCCGGCCTGGTGGCAACAGGTGTTTGAACTGGATGGGCAGCGCGTGTGGGCAGCGCTCTGCGTGGAGCAGGTGCAGCCGTGGACGTGGCTGATAGCGATGTTGCAGAGGCCAACGGTGATTGTGGCGCAGTCCAACGCCTGGTGGTCGGTGCCCGCGCCTGCTGCGCCGGAGATTCAGGCGGCCAGCACGGCGGCGTGGGCGCGGCTGATCGGGGTGCCTGTGGTGACGGCGGTGAATCGGTGAATCCATCTGGATGATGGCATCAACGCTCAACACCCTGGCGCCGCGACCGATTGACAACTCCCAGCCGGGGTGCTGGATCGTGTTCAGGTTGCCTACCCTCAACCACTTCGAGATAGCTGTCCAGAGAGCGCAATGTCTCCTCGGCCACCAAGCGGGTGATGGCGGTGTAGTCTTTGGTCACGCAGGCGTGATCGAGGGCGTCGTAGTAAGTGGACCGGTTCTCTTTGCGAATCACGGCTGGCGGGTAGCCTTCCTGCATGAGCACGGCATTCATCAACAATCGGCCAGTCCGTCCGTTGCCATCAAGAAAGGGGTGGATTTCGACGAAGCGGGTGTGGAACTCCGCAGCCCTGGCCACGGTGTGCTGTGCTTGGAACTCTGGCCCGCTGATCCATTGCATCAACGCATCCATGCGCTCGGGCACCAGTACCGCCGCCGGGGGCGTGTGGCTAGCCCCCACGATGGCGACGTTTTCTGTTCGGTAGCGACCTGCATGCTCAGGTGCGATGCCTTTGAGCACGATCTGATGAATGCCGCGCACATCCCACTCAGTCATCGTCTTGCCCGAATGAATGAGTTCCTCCACCGCCCCGATGGCCTCCCGGTGGTTGATGGCTTCGAGGTGTTCGCGCAGCGACTTGCCGCCTACGGTCACGCCTTCGAGCACGACCTGGGTTTCCCGTAACGTGAGCGTGTTGCCCTCGATGGCATTGGAGTTGTATGTCCACTCCAGCGCCAGTTTGTCGCGCAGGCTGGCCACCGTCGCCACGGGCAGGGGGCGCAGCGCGTCCAGGCGCGCCTTGTGCGCGTCTACGCGTTTGAGCAGTTCGGGAAGGGATGGAGACATACGCTTCAATTCGAGCCGTTCGGGGGGTATATTAAAAGAATGATGGAATCCAAGACCACAATCGTCCCACCCACACAGCAAGAGCCGCCTACTGGCCTTGATTTGCAGGTTTAATTCCGGCGTGGACGGCAACACGCCCGAACAAACGTATCTGTCGGGTCTGCCGAACCCGCCAGAGGCTGCCTAAAATGATTTCCTTGTGCGCCCCGAGTTGAGTTGAATTGTCCACCGCGTCGGTCGTTCGTCGCAAGGTGAAGTTATCCAGTGAATGATTTCACACCCGCCGCCGTGGACAACTCTGCACTGTCTCAACCCGCCAGGCCTCCACTTATTTCTCGGGGAAATCTGTTCAGATCAAACGAGATGCTTCTCTGTTCAGTGTTGCCCGAGACGATCGAACATGCTCAAAACCCTGTTGTTGCGTTTGGGGCTGTGGCCAATGATGGCCGGAGTCACGCTGCTGTCGATCGTGGCCTCGGTCCTGATGGCCAGCGGGCTGACCTACGACGTGTTCGGCGGCACCATGGGTCTGTCGGCCTGGGTCATTACCCTGGCCACTCCGGCCATCATCGCGCCGGTGATGAGCTTTTTCACCTTCCGGCTGGTGCTGCAACTGGAAACCGCGCGCATGGAACTGCAGCACGCGGTGCATCACGATCCGCTGACCGAGCTGCACAACCGGCGGTTTTTCATGCAGGCCCTGCAAAACGAAATTGATCACGCCCGGTCGGGCGGGTCGGCTTTCGCCGTGGCGCTGCTCGATGTGGACAACTTCAAGTCCATCAACGACCGGCATGGGCACCTCGGCGGCGACGCCGTGCTGCGGCAGATCGCCCAGGCCTGCCGGGCGCACACGCACGGGTCGGACGTGTTTGCCCGCATTGGCGGCGAGGAGTTTGCGATGCTGATGCGCCACTCCGGGCTGGAGGAGGCGCGCGAGTGTGCTGAACGTCTGCTGCACACCCTCCGTCATCTCGAAATCGCGCTGCACGACGGCGTGCTGGCGGTGTCGGCCAGCATCGGGTTGACCGTCTATCAACCGGAAACCGCGCACCTCAACATCCTTCTGCGCCTTGCCGATCAGGCGCTTTACGCCGCCAAGCGGGAAGGCAAGGATCGCGTCGCTGTGCAACTTGCCGCGAGTCCCGCGCCATCGGCAGAATCGCCGACCTGATCGGGGATGCGATGGACGGCAAACACACCGCCGAAGCCTACGCGTTTTGGGCCAAATTTGAAGGCCCGCCGAACACTGATCTTTGAGGTGAGGCCACGACAGGGCAATGCCAGGAAAAGCCATGCAAGACAAGCGCTGCTGGGACATGAACGATGCACTCGCTAACTGCAAGATCGAAGGATTCGAGCCGGATGCCGAATACCTCGAATAATCAGTGCGCATCATTCGGGGTGAACTCACACACGAGCAATTAGTTGAGCAAATCAAGGCGAAATATCAACGCCGCGCAGCGCAGCGCGGCCAGCCCGATGCCACCTGATCGCTTCGATTCCTGGGAGTCCTACTTTTACCCAGGAACATGCGGCTTGCCTTGTGTTCAGCTTGTGCTGTCCCACTTCCCGCCCAGCTTCCCTTCATCCTTGCGGTCTGGCCACCAGACACCCTTGCATCCTCCACAGCGGTAGTAGGGCTTGCCGGTTTTGGTCTCGCTCTTGAAAGTCAGCGTCTTGCAAGCCGGGCACTTCGGGCCTGACGCGGCGGCGCTCGCAGGCTTCAGTCCCGCCTCACCAGCCGGTTTATCGTCGAAGCGCTTGCCCGGCTTGCCGCCATCATCAGCAAACGCCGCCTGGCAATCCATGCAGCGGTGATAGGCGTTCCCGGCCTTGCTCTTGAGCAAGGCGCAGCGCGCGCTGCCGCACGCGGGGCAGGTGTGCATCACCAGTTTGTTGTCGGTGAGTTGCCCTTCAAGCAGGGTGCGGCTGAACTGGCGGGCTGCTTGCGCCTGGCTGTCCATGAAGCCCGCGAACGGCGCGCGGCCCGCCGCGATGTCCGCCAGGGCGTCTTCCTGCAGCGCCGTGTAACCCGGATCAGCCAGGTCAGGCGCCACCTTGCGCAGCATGTCGATCAGTTGGACGCCGCGGTCGGTCGGGTGGATTTCCTTCTTGCGGCGCTCGGCATATACGCGGGTGATCAGCACTTCGATCATGCTGGCCCGCGTCGCCTCGGTGCCCAGACCAGAGGTTTCCTTCAGCCGCGCCTTGAGCTTGGGGTCGGTCACAAGTTTGTGCACGCCGGTCATGGCGGCAATCAAGGTGCCGTCGGTGTAGGGCTTGGGTGGCGTGGTGCGCTTGGCGATGACCTCTCCGCGCGCGCAGGTGCGGGCCTCTCCTTCGCGCAGATCAGGCAGCGTGCCGGTGGCCTCGCTTTGTTCTTGTCCCTCGTCGTCATCCTTGCCGCCGAGCTTCGTCCAGCCCGGATCGAGCACGATGCGCGCCGCAGCGCGGAAGGACAGACCATCGATGTCAAACAGCGCTTCGCGGGTCTCGAACTGCTCCGGCGGCATGAACAGGCGAATGAAGGATTCACGCACCAGGTCGAACACTCGCTTGGCGTTGGGCGACAGACTCGCCGCATCAGGGTTCTGCCCGGTCGGGATGAGGCCGTGATGGGCCTCGACCTTGCCCGTGTTCCATGCCGCATGCTTGCGCGCCGGATCCAGCCCGGCAATTCCTTCTGTGCCGATGGCTTTGAGAATGCGCACGGCATCGCCATGCATCTCCATCGGCAGATAAGGGCAGTCGGTGCGCGGGTAGGTGGTGATTTTGGCTTCGTAGAGTTCCTGCGCCGCAGCCAGGGTGTCCTTGGCGGACATGCCGAACCGGCTGCTGGCGGCTTTCTGCAACCCGCCCAGGGTGTAGGGCGAGGGCGCGGCGCGCTCTGCGGTCTTGCGCATGAGCTTCGTCACCCGCGCTACCTTGCCGCTGATCCGGTTTGCCGTCTTGTCAGCAAGGTCTTTGTCCAGTAGTCGCCCGTCTTCGTCAACCTCATCGGCGGGCACTTGCCATGCGGCCTTGATGCCGCCGTCCAGGTGTGC
>JAFGXB010000304.1 GCA_016936875.1 Burkholderiaceae bacterium
CCAGCCGGGCAGAAGCCGGTTTCAGCCTTGAAGATTGCTTTCAGGCCGCCACCCAGATCTTCCGTACCTTTCAGGCCGATGCGCGAACCCGCCACCACGCCGGACATCAGGCCGGTGTAGGACGCTGTGCTGCCCGGGGCGGCCGATGTGTTGTTGCTGGGGGCAATGCCCGTGAAATGGCCAACGCCCATATCGATCAAACCATACAACTGCACGCTATCTGCTGCGAAAGCCGAGCCCGAAAAGGCGCCAACCACGGCGAGGGCGATGAGGGATTTTTTTGCGAAACCTTGGGTTTTCATCCTGTGCTCCGTTTTTGAAAGTTCCGCTTTTCGACACACTCTCCAGGGCGATGCCTAAGCGGGATTGAGGGATTAGGCATGCGAAGACATTTATTTCCTTGCATGCGTGTCGGCATTACAACGCTGCGCGGGCACGCATTCAAGTTTTTTTGTATCAGACCGAGCGAGTGTCATCAAAACGCAACATTCCAGACACCTGCCGGTTCAGGATGCTGAAGTAATGTCCACACTGAACGTCATCTCCGCGGTCTTTTCCAGCATGGCGCTAGCCGAGCAGTATTTGGTGTGCGACAACTCCACCGCCCTGTGCACCATATCGGTGCGAAGATTGTTGCCAGCGACGGTGAAGTGCATGTGGATGCGCGTGAACACCTTGGGATCGGTGGCTGCGCGCTCGGCGTCGAGCCGCACGGTGCAGCCACGCACGTCCTGCCGCGCCTTTTTCAGGATGTAGACCACGTCGTAGGCGGTGCAGCCACCGGTGCCTGCGAGCACGGTTTCCATTGGGCGGGGGGCGAGGTTGTGGCCGCCGGGCTCGCCCGGTGCGCTGGCGGGTGCGCCGTCCATGCGCAAGGTGTGGCCAGACTCGGTCTGCGCGGTGAAGGCCATGCCCAGGCTGTCTTCCCCGCCTTCCCATTGCACGGTGCATTGCATATGCTGCCCTTTCTGTATGAATTCTGAATTGTCCAACAGGCAAGGGCCGCGCGGTGCACGGCAACCATTTAGGATTCAATGCATGTCATCCGTCACTTTCGACACACACAAATTCATCCGCAAATTGCGCGAACCAGGCATGCCTGACGCGCAGGCGGAAGCTGTGGTGGATGCTTTTCGCGAGGCTCAGGGCAAGGCGGATGTATCGACCAAATCCGACCTGCGTGAGCTGGAGTTGCGCCTGACGATCAAGATTGGTGGCATGCTGGTCATCGCAGTGGGCGTGCTGGCAGCAGTGCTGAAATTGCAGCAGCCCCACGGCAGGCCTCCGCAGCTGCTTGATTTGCATCAATTTTCACTGCGCTGCCCAACGGTCCGCTCGTGATCTTGCCGCGCAGTCATTCAAAATAATCAAATGATTTCAATGGCTTAGATGTCATATCCATCTATGCTTATTTATTAATTCCATATTGCGCAGATGGGCTATGCAAAGTCCATAAGCATCCTCTAATATTGCAGCACGCGTTGAGTTTGACGCACCGTTTGTCTCCTCCACCTCCTCCTTTGGTGGATTCTTACCCGGGCCGATGCCTCGCATCCGTCCGGGTATTTTTTTGCGCGCTACGGAGGCCTTGCTCACAGGGCCCACGCCAGACCGGCGACGGCGACATAGCGCAGGCTGCGACCGAGCAGCATCCAGAAGGCGCACGCCCAGGCGTTGATGCGCAGCCAGCCCGAGACAACGACCAGGGCATCGCCAATTCCCGGCACCCACGCCAGCACGGTGATGGGGGCGCCCCAGTGCCGCACTTGCGGTGCCCAGCGCCAGGCGTCCGGGGTTTGCCAGTGCCGCGCCCAGCGGCCGAGCGCATAGGTCGTCATGCCGCCAATGGTGTTGGATGCGGTGGCCACGAGCACGGCGAGCCAGGTGTGCTGGGGTTGTGCGGTAATGACCACGAGCAACACGGCTTCTGAACTGAAGGGAATGAGGGTGGCGGCAGCAAAACTCAGCGCCGCCAGCACATACAGGCCGCCTGGGCCGCTTGCCGCTTGCAACACGGACAGCCAGACTCCTTGTGCGGTGTGCAGCCAGTCAGGCGGAATCAGCCCGAAACTGTCGATCATGCGCGGGCCGCCGGACGAGGGGTGTTCATAGAATCCAAATTTTTATTCCGAGACAAATCAAATGGCCGCGAAGCATACCGACTATCTGCAGCGTATCCTCAACGCACGGGTGTATGACGTGGCGATTGAATCTGCCCTGGACCCGGCGCACAACCTCTCGCGCCGTCTGCACAACAAGGTGCTGTTCAAGCGCGAAGATACGCAGCCGGTGTTCAGCTTCAAGTTGCGTGGGGCGTACAACAAAATGTCGCGCCTGAGCGAGGAGGAGCGCAAGCGCGGGGTGATCTGCGCCTCGGCGGGCAACCATGCGCAGGGGGTGGCGCTGTCGGCGCACAAGCTGGGTTGCCGCGCGGTGATCGTGATGCCGGCCACCACACCCAAGGTGAAGATTGATGCGGTACGCGCGCTTGGCGGCGCGGCTGTCGACATTGTGCTACAGGGCGACAGCTACAGTGACGCTTACGCTCATGCGCTCACCTTGCAGGACAAACAGGGGCTGACCTTCGTCCACCCCTTCGACGATCCCGACGTGATTGCGGGCCAGGGCACCATTGCCATGGAAATCCTGCGCCAGCATCAGGCGCCCATCCATGCGGTGTTCTGTGCCATTGGCGGCGGCGGGCTGATCTCGGGAGTGGCCTCGTACATCAAGGCGGTGCGCCCTGAGATCAAGGTGATCGGCGTGCAAACGGTCGATTCCGACGCCATGCTGCGCAGCGTGCAAACCGGGCGGCGCGTCACCCTGTCCGAAGTGGGGCTGTTTTGCGACGGCACGGCGGTCAAGCAGGTCGGGCGCGAAACCTTCCGCCTGGTGCGCGAGCTGGTGGACGACTTCGTGGTGGTGGATACCGACGCGGTGAGCGCCGCCATCAAAGATGTGTTCGAGGACACCCGCAGCGTGCTGGAGCCCTCTGGCGCCATGTCGGTGGCGGCGCTCAAGGCCTACGCCGCGCAGCACAAACTCAAGGGCGAAACGCTGGTTGCCGTGACCTGCGGCGCGAACATGAACTTCGACCGTCTGCGCTTCGTCGCCGAGCGCGCCGAGGTGGGCGAAGCGCGTGAAGCGCTGTACGCCGTGACCATTCCCGAAAAGCCAGGCAGCTTCCGCCGTCTGTGCGGCCTGGTGGGCGCGCGCAACGTGACTGAATTCACCTACCGCATCAAGGGGCCGGAAGCCGCGCATGTCTTCGTCGGCCTGACCGTCAACGGACGTGACGATGCGCAGAAAATGGCGCAGACCTTTGCGCGCGCGGGTTATGGCGTGCTCGACCTCACCGACAACGAACTGGCCAAGGTGCATGTTCGCCACCTCGTGGGCGGCCCGGCACCGCGCGGCACGCAGCACCAGAGCATGGCCGAAAACGAGCGGCTGGTGCGCTTCGACTTTCCCGAGCGCCCCGGCGCGCTGCTGCGTTTTCTCAATGCCCTGAGCCCGAACTGGAACATCAGCCTGTTCCACTACCGCAACCAGGGCGGCGACAGCGGCCATGTGCTGGTGGGCATCCAGGTGCCGCCAGCGGACAAAAAGGCGTTCAGCCAGTTTTTGCAGCAGCTCGGTTATCAATACACCGAAGAAACTGATAACCCTGTGACGAAGTTGTTTTTGAACTGAGGCGGCGGCACATCAATAACCCCGCTGACGCAACGCGCCAGGCGGGGCGGACTGCAGACTGATTGCTTGATTTCAGGAGGCGTAG
>JAFGXB010000305.1 GCA_016936875.1 Burkholderiaceae bacterium
ACTTGTTCGACTTGTTCATGGCTCCATTCTCTTGAATGTTGGAGCCTCCTCAAAAACCGGGGCGGTTCAACTGCTTGCCAGCGGCGCCCCGATGATTATCGCCCCGGCTGTCGCGCCGGACATCAAGCAAAACCATGGTACGGAACATGGCATGAGCCATGCATGCTATTGATAAGTCGAATGAAAATGTTCCCCCTCTCTCCGCCAATTTTGCCAGTTTTACTGGCCTTTCCGCAGGGTTCTGATGGCACACCCGCCTAAAAACCCGCCTTTCATGAAGTGATGGAAGGCGATGGGGTAAGTCCCTGTGAGACGATGAAGAAAGCCGCCCTCGGGCGGCTTCTTTGTTTCAGAGCAGCTCTGGCGCTTCGCCGCTCGCGCCCTTCTTCCGGCGGGCTCGCTTCACTGCCGCGGCCATCGCCATGCGCTTGCCGCCGTCCTCCGCCCTGAACCATGTGGCGACCGTCGCAAAGTCATCCGCCCAGAACTCGTTTGGCGTTATCGATACCGGCTGCAGGGTCGCCATTTCGTTCTCGCCCTTCCGCGGACGGAGGAAGCGTCCAAGGGTGTACATGTACCGATCCCACTTGCCCGTGGAGGGCTGCATCGACACGGCCAGCACGTCGAACTCGCCATAGCGGTAGGGGCGGGTTTTCTCGCCCTCGCCATCGTTGCCGGTTCGGGTTTTCTGCGTCTCGGTCATGCGCCCAGCGATCCTTCTGGCAGCAGATCGAGCACGGCTTCGGATGGACGGCACAGGCGCGTTCCTTGCGGTGTGACGACGATGGGCCGCTCGATCAGGATGGGGTGCGTGAGCATGGCGTCGAGCAGGGCATCGTCGGACAGCGCGGGATCGTCCAGATGCAGTGCGTCGTAGGGCGTGCCTTTGCGGCGCAGTAACTGGCGCGGGGTCAGGTTCATGGCGGCCAGCAGCGCCCGCAGCGTGGCGCGTTCGGGCGGGGTTTTGAGGTACTCAATCACCTCGGGCTCCACACCGGCGTGGCGGATCAGCGCGAGCACGTTGCGCGAGGTGCCGCACGCGGGGTTGTGATAGATGCGGGTGGCGGTCATGGGTCAGGGCGTGGCGGGGTTGAGGAGAAAGGTTGGCTCCATGTCGGCCGGCATCTGCGCCAGTTCTTCCGGCGTGAGGCGGGCATAGACCTCCAGCAGATAGCCGCTGGGGTCGCGCAGCCACAGTTCGTGCAGGGGTGTGCCGCGCCAGGTGGTACGCGGCGGCTTGACGATCTCGGCGCCCGCGGCCACGGCAGCGTGATGCGCGGCAATCACCTCGGCCTTGCTCGCCACGCCCAGACCGAGGTGGTAGAGGCTGTAGGTGTCGAGCGCGTCGCCGCGGTCATTCACCAGCAGGACCAGATTGAGGTGCAGATGCGGCACGATGAAGGTGCTGTAGCGCGCGGTGCGGTCTTTGGGCGGCAGGCCGAAGAAGGCGGTGTAGAACGTCGTGCTGCGGTCGAGATCGGCCACGCGCAGGCTCATGTGGAAATCCAGCGCGGGTGGAAAGCAGGAGGAAGTGGACATGGCATGTGGGGTGGTTTGAACTGGGGAAGCGCAACCCGATGCGGCCAGGTTGCCATTGGTGAATGCAACAAACGGGCTGGCGGGCTGCTGGCTGTTCAGAACGCCAGATCGCCTTCGATGGCTTCCAGCCCCGCCTTGGCGCAGATGTCGTCGTTGTCGCCGCCCGGCGCGCCCGACACGCCGATGGCGCCCACCATCTGCCCTGCCGCCTCGATGGGCAGGCCGCCGCCGATCATCACCACCCCGGGCAGGTTTTTGATCGCCGCTTCGGCCGAGCCGGGCTTGTTCACCCGCAGCGCCACGTTGCTGGTGGCCTCCCGCCAGCTCGCCGCGGTGCGTGCCTTGCCCTCGGCTGCGGCCACGGTGTGCCAGCCGGCATAGCGATCGCGCAAGATCACCAGCGGCAGGCCCGAGGGATCGGTCACCGCCACCGCCACCTGCCAGCCGCGCTTGGCGCATTCGGCCCTGGCAGCCTGCGCCGCCTTGAGCGCGGTTTCGGGGGTGATAATTTTTTGCGTCCATGTGGCCGAATCGGCATGCGCTGCCGGGCTCAAGAAAGCACCTGCGGCCAGCAGCGCTGCAGCCAGGCGGATCGCCACTTGCGTTGGGGTCTTCTGGTGCATGATCAGGCTCCGAACCAGCTCTCGACCTGCCCCCGGTTGGGTACGCCACCGGCGTGCACCACCTTGCCGTCGATGACCACGCCGGGCGTGCTCATCACGCCGTACTTCATGATCGAGGCAATGTCTTCGACCTTCTCCACCTGGGCCTGCACGCCCTTGGCTTGGATCACGTCTTCGACCAACTTTTGTGTGGCCTTGCAGTTGGCACAACCTGTGCCGAGGATTTTGATGGAGCTCATGGTTGGCATGTCCTTGACTGAAGGGGGGATTACTTCTGCGCGCCGACCAGGGCGTCGAACACCGGCTCGGCGTCGCCGATGATCTTGGTCGCCATGGCAAAGCGGGCGATATGCACGGTCTCCAGCACCTTGGCCTTGGGAATGCCCTGCTGCACGACCTTGTCGGCCATGGCGCGCACGCACGCCGGGCTGGAACCGGCCAGCGCCGCGGCCAGATAAATCAATGTGCGGGTCTGCTCGTCGAGCGCGCCGTTCTCGGGCATGGCGTACATGCGCGAGCGCATATGCTCCTGGATCAGGCCGTCATCGACGACGGTGGATTTTTCGATGGCCGCAGGCACGCGGCCCATGCCGGCACGCATTTTGGCCAGCAGCTCTTGCGCAGAGGGCATGGTGGGGGTGGTCATGGTCAATCTCCTTGAATGGGAACAATCGGGGCAAGGCCCATCAGCAGCAGCTCTTGCCCGAGGACGTGGTGCCGCAAGCGTTGGTGGCCTCCTTCATGCCCAGCGCCTTGAACACCTTGGCCGCAGGACAAAAGCCGGTGAAACCCATCTGGAACAGATTCAGGCCGACGAAGGCGGTCAGCCACAACCAAGTGGGATGAAACAGGTCGATCTGATGCGCGATCTGCGCCAGCACCAGGCTGAGCAGCACCATGAACCCGGCCATGATGCTCAGCATACGATTGACAGTCATATGAGTCTCCTATTGGATTGAGAGAAAAATCGATGTGAGAAGCGTCACATCACCGCATTGAACACATAACCCACGAGGATGATGCCCACCGCCACTACGCCCGCAAACAGGGCGATCAGCTTGGGCTTCATCACCTTTTTCAGGATCATGAACTCGGGGAAGGACAGCGCCGTGACCGCCATCATGAACGCCAGGGTCGTGCCCAGCGCCGCGCCTTTGCCCAAGAGCGCCTGCACCACCGGGATGATGCCCGCGGCGTTGGAATACATCGGCACGCCGATGAGCACCGCCAGCGGCACCGACCACCACGCGCTCTTGCCCATGAGGTGGGCCATGAAGTCCTGCGGCACGTAGCCGTGAATCCACGCGCCCACGCCCACGCCAGTGACGATATAGGGCGCGACCTTGAGCACGATGTCGCGCACATGCGTCCAGCCTTGCGCGAAGCGCGCTTGCCAGGTGAGCTTGCCTTCCTCGCCATGCACCGCCGGAATGTCGAATACCCAAGCTTCGACCAGATTGACCGGTTTCATGCGCCCGATCACCAGACCGGCGACGATGGCCACGGTCAGGCCCAGGCTCAAGTAAATCGCCGCGATCTTCCAGCCGAACATGCCAAACAGCAGCGCGAGTGCCACCTCATTGACCATGGGCGCGGAGACCAGGAACGAGAACGTCACCCCCAGCGGCACACCCGCGGTGAGAAAGCCGATGAACAGCGGCACCGCGGAGCAGGAACAAAACGGCGTGACGATGCCCAGAGACGCCGCCAGCACATTGCCCACGCCCTGACGCTTGCCCGCGAGGATGGCCCGGGTTTTCTCCGGGGTGAAAAAGGTCTGGATGACGCCAACGACAAAGACGATGAGCGCCAGCAGCATCAGCACCTTAGGCACTTCGAAGACGAAAAAGCTCACCGCGCCATACAGGTGGCTGCTGGGGACCATGCCGGTGGCCCCCGACAGCCAGCGCATGAAGGCGTCGGTCGCCGGCTCAAGCTGGTCGTAGAGCACGAACCAGCCCAGCACGTACAGCACCGGCACGATCCAGGCGCGCCAGGCCGGGGCGGCCGCGCTCGAAGCCTGCGGCGAGGTTTGAATTTGGGTGGGGGTGTTCATCGCTTGAGCCTGTCAAAGGAAGGGATCTGTCTGTGAAGACGGCGCAGCGCGAAAAAAGATGCAGGGTTTAGCCCGGGACATCGACCAGCGCAGCTCAGGCGCGCAGCACGGTCAGTTGGGTGGTGTAGAACGGCTCGACCGGGCCGATGTCCACCATCGCCCCCACTGGGCCTGCGGCAGCCTTGAAGCGCGGGTCGAGGTGCGAGTTCTCGTGATCCCACACCGACTCCCAAATGCCGTGCATGATGTAGGCGCGTTGCTGCCCGTCGGGTGTGGCCTTGCGCAGGATTTCCGTGCTCATTGCCTTGCGATAGAAGCGGTTGTCTGCGGAGCCTGGTTGGCCGATGCCGTCTGCATTGTTCGGCTGGAAGGTCTCCTGCGCCACCTGGAGCAGCGGCACCACTTTCTGCTCGAACGGCTGCATCACCCGGTCGGCGATGAAGACGTGGTTTTCCACGGTGATCAGGCTGTTGCAGGGCGCGGCGTCGGCGGGCTTGGCGAGAAACTTGAGGATGTCGGCCTCACTGGTGTAGATGCCGTGGCGATCGCCTGCAGCCACGGTCTGAAACACGCCGCGATAAACCGCCATCGGTGCGGGAGATGGGACCGGCTTGCCGTCTTGCATCATCGCGCCGTGCAAATGCGGCAGCACCGCGGTGTCAAACGCGGTGTCGGGCTGGGCGGCGCGCAGTGCCTTGTCGCTGTCAAAACGCACGAACAGCGCGTAAAACAGCGGCAGCGTGCCTGCTTGCGCAGCATCGGCATAGGCGGTGCACAACAGGCCTTTGTAACTTTCGGGATAGTTTTTCACCATGGTGGAGTCGCCCACCATTTGCTTGAGGGTCACAGCCAGAGCGCCGCGCTGCTGCATGGCCTGGGCAAAGCGCTGTATTGCAGCATCGAATCCTGCTTTGAACGGCTGCGCCACGCGCAGTTCGGCGTAATAGGTGACGGGGCCGGACAAGGCGGTGTCAGGGGTTTGCGCCGCCGCAGCCGCAGGGGCGAAGCCGGTGTTGGCGAGAAGGGAGGCGGCACCACTGGCTGCGGCCATGTGGAGCACGGAACGGCGGGATGGGTTGACGGGTGTCGTGGACATTGTGTGCATCTCCGGTGTGGGTTGGATGCACATGAAGACGAGGCTGGGGTAAAAAGGATGCAACAAGCGCTGTTGCGGCTCGCAGCGCGAGGCCGAGCTGCGAGCGCAGGCCTCAGTTTTCGGGGCGCCGGGCGCCACAGCAGTCGGTGTCGGCCTGGGCTGGCACGAAGCAGCACACCTGGCCGGAATCGGCGTCGAAGCGCACGCCGCAGCGGGTGAGCAAGGCGTCACGCAGGCGGGCGCGGGCGCGCTGCACGCGGGATTTCACCGCAGGCAGGATCAGGCCATTTTGTGCGGCATAGGCGGCGAGCGTAAGGTCGCCCAGATCGCAGCGGCTGAGCACGTCGCGGTCTTCCGGTGACAGGCTGGCCAGGGTTGTCGGC
>JAFGXB010000306.1 GCA_016936875.1 Burkholderiaceae bacterium
ATCGGCGCTTTACAAAGCGTGTGCCACAAATCGACTGCGCGCAAGTCTTTTCTTCAGCTTTCCTGATCATCCAGCCCAAAATGTCATAAAGCTGCTTGCGCAGAGTAGCGTTTCAAGCCAAGTCCCGTTTTGACCAAAAACGACAGCGCACGGACTTTCTCACCGGAGAAACCGGACGACTGGCCCGCATGAATAATGGCCCCATGCATGGAAAGCCAGCCGAATCAACGCGCACCAAACGGGCCATCCCCATCAGTGGGCAGGGCGAGACGCACGCCGCGCTGCGCACTCTGGCCTGCGCCAGCCTGCTGGGTGCCTGCACGCTGCTGGGCTTGCCACAAACCGTGGCGGCGGCAGATGTGGCCGCGCCTCCCCCGGGCGCCTCTGCCGCGTCAGCGGAAAAGCCGCTCTATCAGGTGGAACTCGACGTCCCCAAAGACCTTCAGCCGCTCTTGTCCAACAATCTCGATCTGTTGCGCTGGCGCGACTTTCCGGGGCTGCAGAGCGATCAAATCGAACGGCTGGCCGACGACGCACCGGCGCAGGTGCAGCGGCTGCTCGCAACCCAGGGCTATTTTTCTCCGCAGATTCAGGTGCGAATCGATTGCCCCGATGGGGGGCCGATCACGGTCGCGCTCCACGTCACGCCGGGGGAGCCAACCCTGGTGCAGACGGTCGATCTGCAGGTTGACGGCCCGGACGGCCAGCCGGACGCCGCACTCAGCGCGCAGCTCAGCCGCGCATGGGCACTGAAGCCGGGCGCGCTGTTTCGCGACGCGGATTGGGAGGCCGCAAAGTCCAAGGCGCTGGCCCGCCTGCTCACCGGGCGCTGGCCTGCTGCGCGGCTGGTGGACAGCCGCGCTGAAATCAACCCGGCCACCCGCCAGGCCAAGCTGCAATTGCGGCTGGCCACCGGCGCGCCTTATGTGTTCGGCGGCCTGCACATCACCGGGCTGGAGCGCTATCCGGCCAGTATCGTGGAGCGCCTGGCTCCGATGCAGCCGGGCCAGCCCTACTCCCAGATCGCGCTGCTCGACTACCAGGCCGCGCTGCAGAACAGCCCCTACTTCCGCAATGCTTTAGTGAACGCCGATCTGCGGCAGGCGCAGGGCGATGCGGTGCCGGTGGATGTGCAGGTCACGGAGAACCGCGCGCAGAAGCTCAGCTTCGGCGTGGGTGTGAGCAGCGACACCGGCCAACGGGTGCAGGCCGACTGGCACGATCTGAACTTTCTCAACCGCGCCTGGCGGCTGTCGAGCAGCCTGAAGCTGCAGACCCGCGAGCAGAGCGGCAACCTGCAACTGGCTTTTCCGCGCACCGTGCTGGGCTATGAAGACAGCCTGAGCCTGTCACAGGACCGCACCGACATCTCCGGCCTGACCACGCGCAACGCCAGCATCGGCGCGCAGCGCAGCAGAACCCGCCGCAATATCGACACCGCACAGGCGCTGCAGTATCAGGCGGAAAGCCTGGAACCCGTGGGCGCGGCCAGCAGCGAGGTGCACGCGCTCAGCCTGAACTACAGCTGGACGCGGCGCGACATCAACAGCGTGCTCTACCCCAGCCGTGGCAGCCTCATCAATCTGCAAGTGGGCGGCGCGAGCAAGGCGCTGCTCTCCAGCGCCAACTTCATCCGCCTGTACGCCCGCGGCATCGGCTATGTGCCGCTGGATCGCAGCAACCAGCTCATCTTCCGCGGCGAAGCGGGCGCGGTGCTGGCCAATGGCGCCAGCGGCATTCCGCAAAACTTTCTGTTCCGCACCGGGGGCGCCAACTCGGTGCGCGGCTACGCCTATCAAAGTCTGGGACTGGCGCAAGGTGGCGCGATTGTCGGTGGCCGCTATCTGTTCACCGCCAGCGCCGAATATGACCACTGGTTCACCCGGCAATGGGGCGGCGCGGTGTTCTACGACGCGGGCAATGCTGCCGACACCTGGGGCGCGCTCAAGCCTGTGCATGGCTACGGCGTGGGCGTGCGCTGGCGCAGCCCCGTCGGCCTGGTGTCGGTTGACCTCGCCTACGGACAGGCGGTGCATGCCTACCGGCTGAATTTCAATGCGGGGCTCTCGTTCTGATGTCAAACCCTGCGCCTGCCCCGTCCACTCCGGTTGCGCCCCGGCCACCGCGCCGCGGTCTGCGGCGGCTGGGCTGGGTGCTCGCGGTGGTCGTTGGCATCTTGCTGGCAGCCGGGAGTGCGCTCGCCTGGCTGGGCAGCGAGGGGGGGTTGCAATGGCTGGCCGCACGCACACCGCTGCGCTTCGGCACCACGCAGATTGCCGTGCAAGACGTGCGCGGCAGCCTCTGGAGTGCGGTGCGCATTGGTCGCCTGCAAATCACCGCGCCAAGCACCACCATCACCTTGCAGGACGCCGAATTGCGCTGGACGCCCACGGCCCTGTGGCAACGCACACTGCACATCCAGAACCTGAGCGCGCAGCAGATCGAGATCGTGCAGACGCATCCGGCCCCGAGCAGCGGCCCGCCGCAACTGCCGGCCAGCCTGCGGCTGCCGCTCCTCCTCGCCATCGACCGCTTCGCCGTCGGCAATCTGCGCCTCGGCCCGCCCGGCGCGCTGCGGTCTTATGGCAGCCTGCGCGGTCAGTTGCACTTCGCCCAGAGCCGCTACCGTGCGCAGCTCAGCGCCGCCACGCCCTGGGCCACGGCGCAACTACACGCCGTCCTCGGCGATACCGCGCCCTACACCCTGCAGGCCACACTGAACGCCACGCACATTGGTCTGGAAGGCCAGGCTCCATCCAGCAATACCGCCAGGCTGCAGACCAGCGGCACGCTGCGCGACATGGCCCTCAGCGGCACCTTGCGCATGGACGCCGCCAGCGCCCAACTGCAGGCCCGTCTTGCTCCATTCGACGCCACGCCGCTGCGCAGCGCGCGCCTCAGCGCCACCGCCCTCGACCCCGCCGCCTTCAACCCCGCCCTGCCCCGCGCCGCGCTGGATGTGCGCCTCGATCTGGGGCCGTCGAACGCGCAACGGCTGCAAGGCCGACTCAGCGTGCGCAACGCCCTGCCCGGCGCGTGGAACCAGCACCGCCTGCCGCTGCGCAGCCTGGAAACCACGCTCGCCGGAGATGCGCAGCAGGCCACCGCGCGCGATCTGCACATCGACCTCGGAAGCGGCGGCAGCCTGCGCGGCGCACTCGTCTGGGCCGCGCCCACGCTCCAGGCCCGGCTGCAGGCGCAGAGCCTCAATGCCCGCGCGCTCGACGGCCAGCTTGCCGCCACGCGCCTGTCCGGGCCGATTGCACTGGACGCCTCGGCGCAGCGGCAAAGCACGCAAATCGCCCTCACGCAACCCGGCTGGGACTTGCGGCTCGATGCCGAACACAGCGGCAACACGCTGCGCGTCCAGCGCCTGCTGCTCGATGCCCTTGGCGGACGGCTCGACGCCAGCGGCACCCTGTCCACCACGGGCGCGCAAGCCTTCGATCTGCGCGCCCGCCTGCGCCAGTTCAACCCGGCCCATTTCGGCGCGTATCCCGCCGCCGCGCTGAACGCAGATCTCAGCGCACAGGGCGCCGTGCACACCCGCAGCGCCCAACTGGCACTGCAGCTTGCGCCCAGCGTGTGGCGCGGCCACACCTTCACCGGCCATGCCCGGCTGGCACTCGCCCCGCAACGCCTGTGGAACGTGGACGCCGCACTGACTCTGGGCAGCAACCAGCTTGCCGCGCAAGGCGCATTCGGCCAGCCCCGCGACCTCTTGCAGTGGACCCTCAAAGCGCCCGATCTGGCGCAGATCGACCCGGCATTCCACGGCAGCGCGCAGGCGCAGGGCGAGTTGCGCGGCGGCCTGCAAATGCCCGCCGGAACGCTCACACTACAGGCGGACGATCTGCGTTGGAGCAAGGCGCTGGCACTACGCCATCTCAGCGCCAGCAGCACGTTCAGCACCCGTGCGCCGCCCGCGGGCAGCGCGGCACCGCAGCTCGCCACATTGCTCAATCACCTCGCGGGCCAACTCACCATCGATCTGGACGGTCTGCAATGGGCGCAGGCAGCGCAATCGGCCCAGATCGGCGCGCTGCAACTGCAGGCGCAAACCAGCGCCGGCCTGAACGGCCAGCTCCACCTCGCCGCCCGCCTGCGCGATTTGCGCGCCGCCGGTCAAACCCTGAACACCGCGTCGCTCCAGGTGGATGGCACCCGCGCGCAACACACCATCGCGCTGAACGCGCAAGGCCAACTGCAAACCCACGCGGCGGCGCCCACCACCGCATCCGCCGCCGCCGCCCCGGCC
Organism: Burkholderiaceae bacterium; assembly: GCA_016936875.1. Taxonomy (GTDB): domain Bacteria; phylum Pseudomonadota; class Gammaproteobacteria; order Burkholderiales; family Burkholderiaceae_C; genus Thiomonas. Next base: position 4,259 of record JAFGXB010000306.1, read on the forward strand.
AGTACCGTACCCATTGACCTTACGCTGCGCGCCGACGGCGGCTGGCAGGATGCGCAACAAGGCTGGCACGGTCAGATCGCCACCCTGGACAACGCCGGGCGCATGGCACTGCATTTACAAGCGCCGGCCGCGCTGGATCTGGCATTCAACCCGCTACGCCTGCAACTCCGGCATGCCGACCTCAAACTCCAGGCCGGGCGCATCGACCTCACCAGCCTGGACCTCGCCCCCGGCCGCCTGCAAACCCAGGGGCGGCTGCAGGCCGTACAGACCGCCGACCTGCTGGCGCTCGGCGGCATGGCCACGACGAAAGTGCGCGACAGCCTGGTGCTGTCTGGCGACTGGCTGATCGATGCGGGCGCGCAAGTCAACGGCCACCTGCATCTGCAACGCGACAGCGGCGACATCGCCCTGCAAGTGGCCGCACCGCCGCCATCGCGCGCGGGCACAGTGACCGTTGCGCCCCAATGCGACGCCGCCTTTGGGCAGGCCCCGTCGCGCGGCGGCTTCATGCCCCTGGGCATCGGCCAGTTGGTGCTCGACATCACCGCCAAAGACAGCCGCGTGCGGGCGCAGGGCGTGGTGCAAACCGCCATGGGCACCGCGCAGGCCAGCGGCGACACCGTGCTCACCCAGCGCGGCGCGCTCTGGGGCGTGGCGGGCGACGCACCGCTGCAGCTCGACGCCGGGGCCGACATGCCGAGCCTGGCCTGGGCGGCGCCGTTGATCGGCTTCGACTACCGCGCCGAAGGGCGCCTGCAGCTCGCTGTGCAAGGCCGCGGCACGGTTGCCAATCCGCAATTCAGCGGCACCCTGGACGGCAAAGCGCTCCGCCTGGCCTGGCCCACGCAAGGCGTGGATTTGAAGGACGGCGTACTGCGCGCCCACTTCACCGGCGACCGCCTGCAACTCGACCAGCTCGCGCTGCATGGCGGCACCGGTCTGCTCACCGCCACGGGCTCCGCCCGGCTGCAGGACGGTCTGCCACGCGCCACGCTGGACCTCAAGGCCGAGAAGCTGCAAGTGCTCAACCGCCCGGATCGCCAGCTCGTGCTCAGCGGCAATGCGCAAGCCCAACTGGCCGACAAGGTGCTCACCGTCACCACCGACCTCACCGCCGACCACGCCGACATCGCCCTGCCGCGCAGCAGCGGCCCCACCCTCAGCAGCGACGTGGTCATCGCCGGTCAGACCGCCCCGGCAGCCAAGCCCGCGGCAGCCATGCCCCGCGCGGTGCGCTTCGATGGCCGCTTCAGCCTCGGCACCCGCTTCCATCTCTACGGCCAGGGCCTGGACGCCATGCTGGGCGGCAGCGTGCGCGTGCGGGCAGACAATGGCGCCGCGCCCACGGCCACCGGCAGCATCGAGCTGCTCAAGGGCGAATACACCGCCTACGGCCAGCAATTGCAGGTCACGCAAGGCCGCATCAACTTCGCCGGCCCGGTGGATAACCCCGGCATCAACATCACCGCCACGCGGCCCAACCTGCCCACCGGCATCAGTGTGGGCGTGACCGTCACCGGAAGCGCGCGGCAGCCCGTGGTCAAACTCAGCGCCACACCGGCCATGCCCGACACCGAAATCCTCTCCTGGCTGGTGCTGGGCCAGCCGCTCGATCAGGTTGGCGCCTCCGACATCGGCCTGTTGCAAACCGCGGCCGCCGCCCTGCTGGGGCCGGGCGACGGCATGCCGCTGCAAACCCGTCTGGCGCATGCCGTGGGGCTGGACAGCATCAGCGTGCAAAGCGCCGCGAGCACGACCACCGGCACCGATGGCACCACGACAAATCCCACCGGACTGCAGGGCACCATCGTTACTCTGAGCAAACGCCTGTCGTCCAAGACCCTGGTGAGCTTCTCGCGCGGACTCGACGGGGTATCGAGCATTTTCACCATCCAGTACCAGCTCACCAGACGCCTGTCCGTGCAGACCCAGACCGGCACGGAAAATGCTGTCGATCTGTTTTACACCTTCGAATTCAAGTGAACCCAAGCCCTGCGATCTGCTCCTAAGATCAAGACCTTCGTCGCCACAGCGAGTGCAATATGGCCACCAAACCACTGAAAATCGGCATCTCCGCCCGTATTGACCACCCCCAGCCCGGACAGGCCGGGCTCCGCAGCAAAACCCTGCAATACCTGGAGCAGTCGGTGGCGCACTGGGCCATGTCGCGCGACGTGCTGGTGTTCATGGTGCCCACCGTGGCAACTGGCGGGGGCATCGTGCGCAGCAATATCCGCCTGAGCGACTACGCCGACGCCCTCGACGGCCTCATTCTCCAGGGCGGCTCCGACATGAGCCCGCACAGCTACGGCGAAGAACCGCTGCGCCCCGAATGGGCCGGCGACCCGGCGCGCGACGCTTACGAAATGGAGTTGCTGCACGAGTTCATCGAAGTGCGCAAACCCGTGCTCGGCATCTGCCGTGGCGCGCAGCTCATCAACGTGGCCATGGGCGGCACGCTCTATCAAGACCTGCCCTCGCAACTCACCCACAGCCAGACCCAACACCTGAGCGACGCCTACGACCGTCACTTCCACCCCGTGCGCTTCATTGAAGGCGGCCTGCTCGCGCGTCTCTATCCCGAGATTGATCCCGCCACGCTCAACATCGTGTCGGTGCATCATCAGGCCGTGCGTTCCCTGGGCCGCGACCTGGTTGTGGACGCCATCAGTCCAGAAGACGGCCTGGCCGAAGCCATTCGCGGCACCAGCCGCAACTTTCTGCTCGGCGTGCAATGGCACCCCGAGTTCCACCACCCGTCCAACCCGGAACTGCTCGACTGCACCCCCATCCTCGACGAGTTCCTGCGCAACGTGCGCAAGCGCCGCTGGTAATTGCACACAAAAAAGCCGCCGTCGCTGGACGGCGGCTTTTTCTTGTCTGCCACATCAGTCGAACGGCACCGGACGCTTGGTGCTGTCGGCAGACGGCGGCAGCAGCGGCAGCAGGATTTGCGGCTGTTCTCCCGTCAGCGTTTTCAGGAAGGCCACGATGTCGGCGTTTTCCTGTTCGGAGTATTTCCGCCCCAACTGCAGTCGGCCCATGATGTCCACGGCCTCTGTGAGCGTGTCGGCCTGGCCGTCATGAAAATAGGGATAGGTCAGCTCGACGTTGCGCAGCGTCGGCACCTTGAAGTTGAAGCGGTCCGCGTCCTTGCCGGTGACTGCCGCGCGCCCCACTTCCTTGTTGGCCGTTTTGTACGGCTCCAGAATGCCCATTTTCTGGAACGACGTACCGCCCATGATGGTCCCGTAATGGCAGGCGATGCAACCACTGTCCTTGAACAGTTTGTAGCCCGCAAGCTCTTGCGTGGTCATGGCCTTTTTGTCGCCCTTGAGCCAGAGGTCAAAGCGCGAATTGGGCGTCACCAGCGTGTCCTCAAACGCGGCAATGGCCGTGGTGATTTCGTCGATCGTCACCTTGTCGTTGCCAAAGGCCGCCTTGAATTCTGCGCGGTAGGCCGGAATCGAGGCCACCACGTCTGCGGCGAGTTCATGCGTGAACCCCATCTCACCCGGGTTGGCGATGGGCCCGCCCGCCTGCTCTTTCAGGTCTTTGGCGCGGCCATCCCAGAACTGTGCGAGGTTCATGCCCGAATTGAGCACCGTGGGTGAATTGATGGGCCCTTGATGCCATTTGTGCCCCACGGACGTCTTGATGTTGTCAGTGCCGCCCATGCTCAGGTTGTGGCATGAGTTGCACGACAACACGCCCGACTTGGACAACCTCGGATCGAAATACAGCTTCTTGCCCAGCTCGACCATGGCCGGGTTGATGACCTTGAACGGCTCGATCGGCTGGATGGGCTCGTTGCTCTGTGCGCAGGCTGCTCCGCTTGCCAACAACGCAGCAAAGGCCACAGCGCGTAACGTCCATTTGAAACGGTTTGGGGTCTGCATGTTTTCTCCCGTGATCTGACCAAAACCTTGTCGGCGCCAAATGAAACCATCTGTTTTATTTGGTGACATTTAGTCCATCGAGAAAGAAGCTTATGCGGGTTAACCCGCAGCTCCTTTGCGCCGCAGCAAGGTTTCGCCATCCGCGCCGACGTGGCGCTGCGCCCCCCCCCGGAAATGGCAGTCCACCTATCATCAACCACTGATTTTTCGAGGCACCTCATGCAAACCCATACCCTCTCGCGCCTTTGGGTGGCCGCGCAGTTCGGGCTGATCGGCCTGATGATCGTCTGGCCCGCGCCGCACTGGAGCCGCACCTGGCCGTCGTATGCCTTGCTGATCGCCGGATCGGTGTTGGTGCTGTGGGTGTTCTGGCACAACCGGCCGGGCAACTTCAACATCGTGCCCGAGCCACGTAAAGGCGCGCATCTGGTGACCACCGGGCCTTACCGCTGGGCACGCCACCCCATGTATGTCGCGCTCATCATCTTCATGGCCGGCGTGGCGGCGGCAGCGCACAGCCCGGTGCAGTGGGCACTGTGGGTTGTTCTCTGCGTGGTGCTGAACTTCAAGGCGGCGATGGAAGAGCGCCTGCTACGCGGCATCTGGCCGGATTACGTCAGCTATATGCGCGTCACCCGCCGCTTCATTCCGGGCGTGTGGTGAGGCCCAGGCCAACAAAAATGGAAACGCCAGCCCGCCGCACACCGCCTGCAACAAAATGGCCCCCAGTGCGCTTCCGCCGGGAATGAAATTCCAGCTCGGACTGAACGCCACCGCCATCATCGGCAGCAGCAAGGCGCCCACACTGAGTTGATAGAAGCGCCAGCGCAGCAAATCCTGCGGCGCCATCTGCGCACCACAGGTGTGGCGAAACCCGGTGGCAAAGCTCCACGCCGCCATCAAAGCCAGCAACCAGGCACCGCCCTGCGCGTTCTTCCAGGACCAGGCGCCCAGCAACAGCACGCTAATCGCGCCCAGCAGCCCCAGAACAACAACTGGCTGCCGTACCGCTCCTAGCGTCGTCATCCCCCACGGAGGACGGACGGCGCCCTGCACGGCCCGGAAGGCGCGCAAGACCAGCAGCATGAGCAGAAAATTGAGCGCCACGCGCCAGAGCGCCTGACGATCCACGGCGAGATACAGGCAGGCCCACTGCAGCGTAAACAGCGCGCCCCCCCACAGCGCCGACAACAGCGAAGCGCCTTGCGCAAACAGGCCGATGCCGCGCCAGCGCGACCACAGCCACAGCAGCAGCATCGCCCAAGCCACAGAAATTGCCGCCTGAAACAAGGGCGCCACCTGCCCCGCCACATGTTGCACGCTGCCATATTGCAGCAACCAGCACAGCATGGCCAAGGCGCGCAGCATCAGCGGTTTGAGCCGGGCAAGAACTGGAGGGAGGGCGCGGAACATGTGTGCATTGTGGCCGAACGCGGCCCCGTTGCGACCCTCGAACAAAACCTACGGCGACAAGAAAACCTGGAATGTCCCGGCATCTGTCATGAGACACGTCAAGCCCCGCATCGCAAACCTCTGCTGCAATACACGCACACTCCCAAACTGCGGCACACCATGAACTGGAATTCCCTCGCGCAATTCATCCACATCCTCGCAGTGGTGCTGTGGATCGGTGGCATTGTGTTCATGGACGGGTTTCTGGCCCCGGCGCTCCGGCGGGCCTTGGTGCAGACGCAGCAGCGGGCGCAATTGCTGTATGTGCTGTTCCGCAACTTCTTTGCCGCAATCTGGGGCGCGGGCGCCGCGCTGGTCATCACCGGCTACGGCATGGTGTTTCTGCGCGGTGGCTTTGGCGCACTCAGCGTGGCGCAATGGGTGATGGTGGTACTGGGCAGCTTCATGGTGCTGCTGGCGCTCTACATTTTTTTCGTGCCCTTCCTGCGCATGCGCACGGCGGTGCTGCGCAGTGACTGGAGCGCGGCCTGTGCGCAGGCCGCCCAGATCCGCCTGCTGTCCACGGTGAACATCGTGCTCGCCGTGCCGACCATTCTGTCGGGAGTCTGGGCGATTTTCGGGGCTCCGTTTTGAAGCCCCTTGAAACCTGCGTTAAGCCTGCGTTTGCTTGAGAAAGGTCAGCCCTTTTTCGCGTCGCGTTCCGCGGCCAATGTGGCGGTCACGCCGGGGCGTGCTTCCATGCGCGCCTTGTAGCGGGCCAACGCGGGCCAGGGCGACAGGTCCACATTCACATAGCCCGCCCAGGTGATGATGGTGTAGAGATAGGCATCGGCCACGCTGAAGCCGCTGGGCAGCAGGTAGTCGTGTTTGTCCAGGGTTTGCGCAATAAAGGCGAAGCGCTCGGCCAGACGCGCCTTTTGCGCGTCGATCACTTCGGCGCTGCTGGCCGGGTTGAACAGCGGGCTGAATTGCTTGTGCAGCTCGGTGGAAATGAAATTCAGCCACTCCTGCAACTGGTAGCGCGGCAGGGTGCCATTGGCCGGGGCGAGGTGCAGTTCGGGCTTGCGGTCGGCGAGGTATTGCACGATGGCTGGACCTTCGGTGAGGATGGTGCCGTCATCGAGTTGCAGCGTGGGCACATAGCCCTTGGGGTTGATGGTGCGGAAGTCGCGGCCGTCGCTGGTCTGCTTGGTCTTGAGATCGACCTTGACCGCGTCGTGCGGCAGACCGAGTTCGTGCAGCACGATATGCGGGGACAACGAGCAGGCGCCAGGGCTGTAATAGAGTTTCATTGAACGGTCTCCAGGAAGGGTGCCGCAGTCGTTTTGCTGCGGCGTTGCGTGGAGTTTCATCGTAAGCCGCTGCGCGTTTTTGTGCAGGCGGCCCGCTGCTTCACACCGCAGCGGTGGTGCGCGCCTGTCTGGCCAGATCGACCAGCGCGGCGCGGGCGGATTCGGCGTCGCGCACGGGCGCGGGGAAGTCAAAGCGCAGCACATGGCCGTCGGCGCGCAGGTCGAAGCCGTCACAGTCGATGCCGACCATGGCCGCGTCGAGCACGTCGGTGCCGTGGACGTGGCGGCAGTATTCGCGCAGGTTGTGGGCGTGGTCTGCGTTCATGTGCGCGAGGATGCCGTCTTCCGCTTCGGCCAGCAGGGGCGCGGGCTGCGGGGCGTAGCGTTCGGGGCGAATCCAGTGAATCTTGCCAAAGCCGCCGATGAAGCGCACGTCTTCCACCCGCAGGCGGTAAAAGTGAAAGTCGTGCATGGCGAAATAGCCCTCGGCCTGCGGCAGATAGCGCAGATAGCGCGCACCGAACGCGGCCTTGTCGGCCAGCCGCTCAGCTCGTGCCACCAGGGTGACGCGGCCCGCGGCCTGCATGTCTTCCACGCAGGGATGGACGATGAGACTCACCCGCGGGTCGGCCTCGATGTTCTTGGTGTGCTCGGCCAGCGTGGAGATCAGGATGATGGGATGGCCGTCGTGATCGAGCACATAGGGCGACACGGAACCGAAGGGAAAACCGTCCAGCCGTTTGGACAGGGTGGACAGCACGCCGTTTTGATGGGCGCGCACAAACAGCCGGGCTTCCTTGCCCAGCTCCAGCGCATGTTCGGTTTCAGCCATGATGGGATCGCTCCTTGAGTGGATGCATTCGAGCAGCCTCGGCTTAACGTGGACTGAATTTAGGGCCGGTGACATCGCGCGCGGTGATGATGTCGCGCAGCCAGTAAATCAGCACCACGCCGGGCACGGCGGCGGCCACGGTGAACAGGTAGAACGTGGGCCAGCCCAGCGCGTCCACCAGATACCCGGTGGCCGGGCCGACATACACCCGCCCCACCGCCGACAGAGCCGACAGCAGCGCGAACTGTGTGGCGGAAAACCGCACATCGCACAGCGCCGAGAGCAGCGCGACAAACGCCGCCGTACCCATGCCGCCGGTGAAGTTTTCGATGCCGACGGCCGCGCCCATGAGCACCAGGCTCTTGGGTAAGACCGCCAGCACCCAGTACGCCAGATTGGAGCCGCCCTGCAGCACGCCAAACAGCAGCAGCGCGCGCCACAGTCCCAGCCGCGCCTGCAAGGCACCGCCCAGCAGCGCGCCAACAATGGTGGCCACCAGGCCCATGCTCTTGTTCATCAGCCCGACGTCCGCCGGGCTGAAACCCACGCCGCGAATGAGGAAGGTGGTGGACAAGGCGCCGGCAAAAGCGTCGCCGAGTTTGTAGAACACAATGGCCAGCAGCAGCATCCACGCACCCTTGCGGCTGAAAAATTCTTGCAGCGGCTCAACCACCGCTTCACGCAGGGTGCGCGGCGGCCTGGCATGCACGGGCGGGCGCGGTGCCCACAGGGTGACCAGAGTCAGCACCAGCATCAGCCCAGCCATGAGGGCGTAGACGCCGCGCCAGCCGGTCACGTCGGTGGCCAGCCACAGCGCCAGACCGCCGGAGACGATCATGGCCAGACGGTAGCCCAACACCAGCACCGCCGCACCGGCACTGCGTTCGGCGGGGGGCAGCACGTCGGTGCGGTAGGCGTCGATCACAATGTCTTGCGAGGCGGAGAAGAACGCCACGCCCACCGCGAGCAGCAGCAGCGGCACGGCCCGGGCGCTGGCGGCGTCCACCCCGAGGCGCTCTGCGGCGTGCATCAGCCCCGGCCAGGCAGCGGCCTGATCCGGTCCCGGCACGCCGACGAAGGCCATCAACCCCAGCATGGCTGCCAGCAGCAACTGCGCCAGCAGCAGCCAGCCGCGCCGCCGCCCCAGCCAGCGCCCCCAGAACGGCACGGCGAAACGATCCATTGCGGGCGACCACAGAAACTTGAACACATAGGCTTGCCCGACCAGGGTCGCAAAGCCGATAGCTTTGAGGCTCAAGCCTTCCACCGTGAGCCAAGCCTGCAATGTGCCCGCCGTGAGCGCCAGCGGCAGGCCGGAAGAAAAACCGAGCAGCAGGACGGCAGCAATGCGGCGGTTGCCGAACACCGCCCAGGCGGAGACCGCAGGCGGCGCGTCGTTGATGGAATCTGCGGGAGCGGACATCGGGAGAAGGAAGCAAGAAGCCAGCGCGCAGGATACCCAAGCCCGCCGCTCAACCCGGCGCCATCTCTCCCGGCAATGGCCAACCCAGCAACTCCGCCAGACGATTGACCACCCACTGCGCTTCCGCCGCAGTCACGCCGGAGTCGGGTGCGCACAGCCCGCGCCACACCCGCTGCAGCACATCGTCGTCGGTGACGTGCAGGCTGGACTTGATCTCCGCGGCATGCTCGGTCAGCAGGGTGGCGAGGTCTTCGCAGAACTCGTAGCGCCCGGTGATGACCTCGCGCGGCGCGTTGGGCCGGGTGCTGTGCGGCGCCAGGTAGAGCGCGAGGAACGAGGGCGGAATGATGAGCTGGGAGTCGTCGGTCATCACGCGAACCCAACCACCGGATGCGGCTGATACGCCGCTTCCAGTGCCGCGCGTTCTTCGGCGCTGAGCACGATCGACAAGGCCGCCACGGCGTCGAGCAGGTGCTGGGGCCTGGACGCGCCGATGATGGGCGCGGTCACGCCGGGCGTACCCAGCAGCCAGGCCAGCGCGATCTGCGCCCGCGGCACGCCGCGCCGCGCGGCCATATCGGCCAGGGCCTGCGCCACCTCGCGGTCGTTGTCCTGCGTGCGCTCGAAGAGCTTGGCGCCAAAGACGTCGCTGGCGATGCGCGGGGTTTCCTCGCCCCAGGGTCGCGCCAGACGACCACGCGCCAGCGGGCTCCACGGCAGCACGGCCACGCCCTGATCGCAGCACAGCGGCAGCATCTCGCGCTCTTCCTCGCGGTAGAGCAGACTGAGTTCAGGCTGCATGCTGACGAACCGTGTCCAGCCGTGTTGCTGCGCGATCTGCTGGGCCTTGGCGAACTGCCAGGCGAACATGCTCGACGCGCCGATGTAGCGTGCCTTGCCCGCCTTGACCACGTCGTGCAGGGCCTCCATGGTTTCTTCGATGGGGGTGTGCGGGTCCCAGCGGTGGATCTGGTAGAGATCGACATAGTCCATGCGCAGACGTTTCAGGCTGGCGTCGATCTCGAACAGAATCGCCTTGCGCGACAGGCCGCCGATATTGGGCGCCTGTCGCGACGGAAAGCGCACCTTGGTCGCCACCACGATTTCCTCGCGGCGGGTGAACTCGGGCAGCACGCGGCCGAGGATCTCCTCGGACGTGCCGTCGGAATAGGAATTGGCGGTATCGAAGAAGTTGATACCCAGTTCCACGGCCTGCCGGATCAGCGGACGACTGGCGGCTTCATCGAGCGTCCAGGGGTGATTGCCGCGCTCGGGCACGCCATACGTCATGCAGCCCAGGCAGATCCGCGAGACGTCAAGACCGGTGCGGCCCAATCGAGTGGTTTCCATGCAAGTCTCCTTCTAGGGGCTGTTCACGCAAAACAGCATTGCAGCATGGTCGCCGCCTTCTTGCAGCGCGGAACAAACTTGCGGCGCAGGACTACTGCGCTTTTTGCGACGCAGCGCTGACACACACGGCGCGCAGCAAGGGGTCGTTAGCGTCCAGCGGCTGCCATTGTGGGTCTGTGGGCAGCCCGTCGGGCAGGAAGCTCGCACCCTCGACCGTGGTCATGCGCGCGCCGGTGCAGTCCATCAACATGGGCACCGCATGCGCGGGCTGGTAGCGGGAAAACAGATAGAGCTTGAACAGCACCCAGTCCGGATGCGCTGGATTCCGAAGGAACCCGGCGGAGTCGACCGCGGTGAAGCGTTGCACCATGGGCCAGAGATAGGACCAGGGCGCCAGCAAGGTATCGACCCGTACCTTTTGCACCACCACCATGCCCTTGGGCAGGGTTTGCTCGGTGCGTTCCGCCCAGGTGTAATCGGCATAAACCGTGTAAGCGAGAATGGCCGCGCCCGCCACGGCAGGCAGGACATAGCGCGGAGGCTGGCGCTTGAAGGTGCGAAAACCGGCCCAGGCAAAGAGCGCGGCAATCGCCCCCATCAGCAGACTGACAACAAGATTAACGGTCATGGCGGTGCAGACGAAAAAAGGCTCAGGCGCGTGCGCCGATGCCGTAGTGGTTGGACAGGGCGGCCTGCTGGGTCTTGACCACGCGCAGCGCATCACGCAGGTGGGCACGCTCCAGCGCTGCGAGTTCACGCGGAATCAGCCAATTGTCGGGCTTGTCACCCGCACGCACCTGTTGCGCCTGATGACGCAGGCGCACGCGGGACATCACATCCAGCGCTTCGGTCAGATCGCGCAGGCCCTCCTGGCTGACGCTGCTGCCATGGGTGGCGGCGGCCAGACGCTCCACTGTGTTCACCGCAACCGATCCGACCTGCAGGGCATACAGGCGGGCCAGATCGACAATGGGAGCCACGCCCGCATGCTTCAGGTCAACCTTCCCGGCGTGTGCGCCGCGCCAGTCTGGGTGCAGGCCGCCGAACCAGTTCAACGGTGGCCGGTGAGAGAGGGCGTTGCTGGCCAGATGCGCCTGAAAAATGGTGCTGGCACGGGCCAGAACCAGGGTTTCCTTTTGCAAGTCCGCGTGCAGCGCGGCGTGGCCGTCGATCACCCGGAGGTCAAACATCACACTGGCCAGCATTTGTGCCTTCGGCTCAGGCTGGGCGATCCAGTGGCGGAAGTAGCCGCGCCACACACCAAGCGGCTGGCGCCAGCGCGGATTGGTGGCCATCATGTCGCCAGGGCAGTACACATAGCCGCACGCATTCAGGCCGTCGCAGACCTGCTGAGCGAAGGCTGCGAAGTAGGCACCATGCGCCTGCGCGTCGTAGCTGTCGTCGAGGATGAGGCTGTTGTCCTGATCCGACACACCGGTTTGTTCTTGCCGCCCCTGCGAACCGCAGGCGACCCACGCCCAGGGCACCGGCGCAGGCCCCAGATCGCGCTGCGCCATGAACAACAGACGCCGCGTGATCGCATCGACCACACTGGTGATGAGTCGGCCTATCGCCGCTGGATCGACGCCACCTTCCACCAACTGCACCAGCAGTTGCGGCAGCGCGGCCACCGCGTTCTGCAACGCCTGGAGGTCGTCGCAATGGGCGATATCCGCCACCATGAACAGCGACGAAGCGGTCTGGCGCCGCACAAAATCGCTGTGGGTGAGGATGCCCACCAGTTTGCCGCCATCCACGATGGGCAGGTGGCTGATGCCGTGGCGCACCATGGCCAGCAGCGCGTCCACCCCGCTGTCGTGAGGGCCCAAGGCGATGACTGGCGCGCTCATGCGCGAAGCAACAGGGGGCGGCTCGCAGTGCTGTGCATCGGCCAGC